>PSRL01000103.1 GCA_003176035.1 Verrucomicrobiota bacterium | reverse complement strand
TTTTACTGTCAAAATACCCGCACACATGGATGTTTAATAGCTTAAACGCTTTTTTCAGACTCAACTATTTAGTTAATAAATGCTCTAACTCAAAAATTATAAGTTAACCCAACTTGAATGGCATTGGAATAAATTTGGTTTCCACCGAACTGCGAGGTAAAATATGCCCATCCGCCAAGAGCTTTTCCAATCTGAATAGTGATGCCCGCGATTCCAAAAGCATTGTTACGCGCTCTCGTAGGGCTGTTGAAGAAAAAAGGCGTTCCCATTCCATTGGCAAAAGCTGCTCCAATCCTTTGTCCATAATTTAAGAACTCGTGTTGCCAAGAAAGCCCAATGGTTGGAAGTATTTTGTAATTAGGTGCAATCTCCCAAAGGTAGGAGATATTTCCTCCCAAGGAATACAGTAAAGAACTAAAATTGTTTTTGTCTATCCTGAGATTGAAATTTCTTGCCCCTGATTCTTTGAACGAGGGACTGCCGAGGTAAGTATATTGAATCGAATTATTCACTCCGAAAATCCAAGAGTTCCACTGATACTCATACCCTGCACCTAATAAAGAATCTAATTCTCCAACAAAGGGATGGCTTCTTGCTGTAAGTTGAGCGACGTTTAAATCAATATTTCTATGTAGATTCAGGAATTGAGCGCCTCCGCCCACTATTCCATTTACATAGAATCCTTCCCAAAGCGCTGTAGCGTATCCCCCCCATTTTACTCCATTATTTCGCAGGACGCCATTTCTATAGGACGATTTTACTCCTTGATAGCCAGCATATACACCGATGCTTACATATTCATTAATGCGGTAATCAGCTCCCATGCAAAATAATCCGGCTACGGAATTGATGTTAGGAAAATCCGAAATGTTGCTCATATTTGAAAAAACTCCCAAAGCTGATACGAAAATATCCCACCTCTCTTCACGAGGATAGGCAATCACCCGTTTAGCGTGATCAGACTCTTGTCGCTTAGCGTAAGCTTGCGCCATCGGTTCATAGCTCAACCCCTGCAAACTGACTTTATTGACGCCTGCCCGCATTGCTGCTAACCGTGTTGTAAGCTGTCCGTATTGATTGTTAGTAATATTAAATAGAACCCCTTGAAAGTTACCTGCTATACTCGGAATCACGGCATTAATGGGAATTTGGAATAAATCGAGTAACAGGGCAATCTGTTCGAAATTAGAACTCGATACCAACGCATTGTTTAGTATTTGCACAATGCTATTGCTGGCACTAGCAGGGTTTAGGAATGTAAACAACAAGCGCACAGCGTTAGGATCATAAATAACTTTTAAAGGGAAATTTTGTGGGAGATCCAAGTTTGCAAAGGTGCCAGTAATGCCGGCTGCAGCAGTTAAAATAGTAAATTCTGAACCATTTCCAGGAGTAAACCCATTTAGCAACTGCACGCCTAATGTGCCATTGAGTTGCGCACTACCTCTCACTGTCAATTGGTCAAAATTGCTATTGCTCTCTATTTGTATAACTAATTTTCCCGAGGAGTCTTGTATGAAGTTTCCATTGACGGTGAGGGCTCCGGCTCCATTAAAACCTGGGCTTAAGGATCCGGAATTTAAAAGGTTTCCCGCAAGAGTGCCAATTCCCCCTAATGCCCCATTTGATTGAATCAAAACGCTAGTACTACTGAGCTGTGCATTTACTGTGAGCTCTCCGGATTGAATAGTGGTAGTCCCGGTGTAGTTGTGACTGGTATCAAATATGACGCCCCCTCCCGGACTATTGACTACAACATTTCCTGGTCCATCAATAGTTCCACTTAATACCGTTGTCACATTGTTTTGACTAAACACTAAACTGGCATCTGTATTTGTAAAAAGTGCTCCTTGTAGTGCGGAGGTGTCTCCAATTAAAGTTCCACTAAAAGCGACAGTAGTGCCTGTATAAGATTTAGGTGCAGTCAAAGTAGTTGCGCCAGGACCTCCCTGAAATACTGTACCCGTACCCGTAATAAGACCGGAAAATGTGATTTGGTCAGAACGGCTGAAGGCTAAGTATGCGTCCGGACCGGTCATTTGTACATTGCCGACAATAGATCCCGTTGTGCCGGTACCTACAAGGCCCGCTGTACCAATTGTTAAAGCTCCGCTTTGGATAATTGTTCCTCCAGTATAACTGTTTTCGCCTCCAAGAGCGACTACGCTAGCAGTCCCGGTCATAATCAGAGTCCCTGTCCCTGTGATTTTACCATTGTATATGTTGGTGTTGTTTTTATTGAACTGCATTACCGAATTATTTAGTACATCACCTACTATAGCTCCCGTAGATCCTCCGTTCCCAATCTGAAGTGTTCCTGAATTGATAGTAGTCAATCCTGTATAGGTATTACTCCCTGTAAAGGAGATTGTTCCTGCTCCATTTAATGCTACGGTGCCTGGTCCGGAAATCGTGCCGGAAAAAACAAGTGTATCGGATCGATTAAAGATCAATGCGGAATTATTTGTAATATTGCGGATGATACTTCCGGTAGCTCCTCCATTTCCAACCTGTAGCGTGCCCGAATTAATCGTGGTTCCTCCAATATAACCATTATTTCCTGTCAGTATGAGTAAACCGGGACCATTTTGGATGACCGATCCCGCACCAGAGACAACACCTGAATAGGTGATGGTATCCGAACGTCCAAAAATCAGGACGCCGCTATTTGTCACATTACCAACGATTGAACCGGTCGTCCCACCGATCCCAATTTGCAAAGTACCAGAGCTAATGGTAGTACCGCCGAGGTAGCTATTATTTTGGGTAAGTATAAGAGTTCCGGCTCCTAGCTTAGTAAGAGCTCCGCTTCCTGTAAGGTTAGAATTTACCCGCACTGTAAATGTGCCGCTATTGATTCGGCCACCTGCGGCTCCTAAAACTAAAGAACCATTGCTAAACCCGGAGAGGAAAGCCGCGTTTGAGCTAGTGGCTTGTAGCGTCCCTCCATTGAGAGTGAGTACAGCTCCTGCAGAGGAATTGGCAGTGATGGAATTTGTTAAGAGGAGGCCGCCATTGAGGATAACTGAGCCAGTAAATGTGGAAGATGGAGTGATTGCTACATTGCCTGCTGTCATGGTGCCACCCGAGAGAGTGAACCTACCATTGTTGGTAGCTCCCACTGTAAGAAGCCCGGAATTTGTCCAAACCCCGCTGCTCATGGTGCCGGAACCTAAGGCTGCAACTCCTAACGTTGCGTTGGTCCCCGTGAGAGTGCCGCCTGAAATAATGAGTGATCCAGCCGCGGCATTTCCCAGATTAAGAGTGCTGTACACACCAGTGCCAGTTGCGAGTGTTGCAGTACCACCATTTGCAATATTTGCAGTGCTAGCACTTGTGGGGAGGCCAGAGCTCCAATTTGTCACAGTAGTCCAGGGTCCCAATGTTGCATTCGTCCAGTTTGTCACCTGTGTATGAGCCCGTTTCGGAAAAATCCATATTGCAGCAAAGGTCGCTAGCGAAATGAGAAATACGTTGAAACGGGGTGTCATGGGGGTAGGATTATAAGGATTTTGAGCCGGTGGCTGGCAGAGAGTGCTTTTATGCTACTGTGTCAGCTATCTCTATCAAATTGAGGGAAGTTTCGCTCTCTGGTTTGTATCATTTAAAGACGGCGCGCCCAACCAAATGGTCTGCAGCCTTCGATCCAGCTTGTCTAGAAAAAACTCTCCAAAGTTTGTTCCGATTAACGAAGTGTGCCATTCAAATTCCCAGGGCGGCCCGAACGAGGTAAAGAAATACAATGGTCGATCCTAAAAAAGGCGTTTGAGCTATTAAACATCCCTGTGTGCGGGTATTTTTAAGGTAAAATTTCGACCGGAAAATTCAGTATGGAATGAGCAACCTAATCGAAGAAGTTTTGGGAAAAGGGATCAAAAGCCTCCGCCGCCAAGACGCGAAGCAGGAAGTGTAGCCTTTCGCTACTCGACGACTGAGCAACGCAGGCGCCGGACGCTTTCAGCCCTTTCAGGGTGTGCTACAATAAGGTGCGGATTTGACCGGCTTAGGTTCGGTTGTGTTGTTCATTTTGCGCCCACAACAACGGTCCCTTATAACCCTGCTTCAAGTGAGTTCCTCAGTGCTCTAACGCCTTCTTGGATTGAGAAACGGGTTGGTTAAAACCTGAAGCCAGGAGTTGATTTGGGAGTACTTCTCCCGGTTACCCTGAAGGTCGTAAAGATAAAGAAGGTTAACGAGCATCCGGATGAAGATTTGACGGGGGGTGGCAGGTTCAAGGTGTCGATCTGAGAGGGCGAGACGTTGGGAGCAGAGAATTTTTTCGCAGTCCGCTCTGTCTAAAAATTTTCCCGCATTGTAGGGGTCGAAGAATACCGAACCATGCTTGGCTATAAAATGCCCAGGCAAATTCACCCCGGAAACTTTCATACCCGCTCGCTCAGCGATGAACATGTAAAGCAATGTGAGTGAGATGGGAATCCCCCTGCGCATGTTGATCACCCACGGGAGCAAAGAATTTTTTTCGCTGTAATACTCATCGGTGTTCCCACAGAAACCCAATTCATCATGAACGAATTGCACAAGTTTTGTGACCCGCTCTCGGCTGGAAATTGCTTCCGAGCTTCGCAGGAGAAATTTCCTCCCCCAGTCCTTAATCAAAGCCTTATAGGGCCGAGTGTCCACCTCCGGTTGTATACATCGGGAGAGTGTCCAACAAATATGTTCCAGGTTGTGCGTATCGTCGAAAAAGAAGCAGAGGAGAGTGAGATCTTCTTTTGCATCCTGTTGAAGTACAGTATGAAGCACCTCGGTGGCATGCTGGGAAACCGTGAGATCCGGTTCGGCGACAAGCTCCTCCAGCTCATCCACAATTTCTCGCCCACCTTGAGCAAGCTGTTCCTTGACGAGGCGGACGGTCTCCGGGTCGTCATCTTGAAACAGCTGTATGATGGCATTTCTGCGAGTTAGCACACTCCATAGTATTATCAAAACTATCCGGTTGCAAGGGGCGCGATTACGGGTATTTCTGGAAACCGCCGGGTTTTTGCAGAACCCTCCATTTTGGAGACAGATACGCTTCGTGGCAATTTCGCTGTCGAAACAACTTTCCGGAAAGGCGTACTATTTTCCCGGTGCGGGTAAGGGGAAGTTACTCCATTTGGGATATGGAAAAAATTAAGTTCGGATCAGAGCATATGAAGATAATTTCTCATACATTCATGATAAATAATACACTGCATGTTTGTGCCAGGTCCTGCGGCTGCCGGTGGACCGGTTGAGGTAATCCGGCATCTGCCGGACCTGGGACAAAAGGCCCGTAACCGCATGGTAATTTCTTGCCATATGTAATTATTTAGTTACTAAATGCTCTAGTATAAATGTAATGTTAATGAATTTAGAGAAGCTATTTTTATTAAACGGGACTATCTATTGCTATTTTCAATAGCATTATCGGTAAATTATGCCCATTTATATTATTTGATAATCGTTGAAATAAATATAAATTGTAAATCCTATGTTAAACCTCACTAATGGAGTACGAGGCTCCCAGTCTGTAACTCAACATCAATTGTCAAATTTGGGTGGCGGTTCCCAAGCTAATAAACTAGTTAAAACTAATGCTCGAATTTTTGTGGAAAAACTAAGTCCGACAGAGCGCTTGCAGGTATTGCAGAAACGTGCCCCATATGAGAATCTAGATGAAGCTAAACGTCAAAAATTTATAGATGCACTCAGCAAGGAAGAGTCCTTGGAGCTATTGCTACGGGCTAATAAAAACGACATCCAGTGCAAGAAGAGCTTAAAAGATCTCACTAAACTCACTAAGGAAAACGTAAAAGATCTTCAGGGGAAAGATTGGGAAGATGTGCAGGAATTTTTAAACACAAATATCGACATGCTAATGTTTCATAGAGAAGAATTAATGGGGAAAGAGCTTGCTGCACGAAAAGAGACTATAAAAAAAGCTGAGGAAATTGCTAATATAATAGCAAATGAACAAGCGCGACGGGCAGCCTTGGAGAAACAAGCAGCAGGAATTTAAATCGTTAGAAAATTGAGGCTGTAGCGACGAAATGAAGTTGCTACTAATACGGGAACTCAATTTAGAGATTGGGTGAAAAGTTTTCTGCGGATAATCGGATGATCCCTTTCTGATAAGTGGCGAGGGCAAGGAGGGGCCAATTATTTCTATAGAGATCGTATTTGAGGTAGAAAACTTTTGGAAAACCGGTGCCTGTGGTGGCATTTTCAGTCCATGATCCGTCGGGATTTTGATGGCGAATCAGCCATTGAATTCCTCGGAGGATTGATACTCGTGTGAAGTCGCCACAGGCACAAAGTCCCATGAGAGCCCAGGCGGTTTGACTGGCGGTGCTGGGTCCTTTTCCTTTTAGTGTTGGATCTTCATAGGAAGCGCAGGTTTCGCCCCAGCCGCCGTCGGGGTTTTGACAGCTTTCCAGCCAGTTGCGGCCATGCTGAATCCAGGACTGCTGCATATCCATGCCGATGGCTTCCAATCCGCGGAGGACTTGCCAAGTACCGTAAATATAGTTGACTCCCCAGCGGCCATACCAGGAGCCGTCACTTTCCTGCGTGCGGCGTAGAAAGCCGATGGCATTTCGAATCAACGCGCTTTCTGCGGAATTGCTTTCTCGCGCTGTTTTTTTCCAGCCGATTTTTCCAAGCAACTCGAGCATGCGGGCGGTGAGATCACTACAGCTGGGGTCCAAGATGGCGTTGTGATCAGCAAAGGGAACGTCTTCGAGCCAAGTTTGAGTGATGTCCCGATCGAATGCCGCCCAGCCGCCATCCTTGCATTGAAAGCTCAGCAGCCAGCGGAGGCCTCGGGACATGCAGGCGTTTCGGACTTCGGGCTGATCCGTTGCGATGAGCCGAAGAGCCATGAGGACCATCATGGTATCATCGGTATCGGGATAATATTTATTTTCATGCTCAAATGCCCAACCGCTAGCTTCGGCGGAAATTTTCTGCGCCCAATCTCCACGAAAACGCACTTCGCGCTTCTCCAGCCAACGTCCGGCTGCCTGCAAAGCCGAATGAGATGAGGAAAGCCCGGATTCGGCGAGGCTAATGGCGGTAATGGCCGTGTCCCACACGGGAGAAAGGCAGGGTTGAATGCGAAAGTCATCGCCAGTTTCCACGAAGAGACCTCGAAAATCTTGTTCCGCTTTTTGAAAGATGGGGTCTTCAGCGGGGGTGCCAAGGGCTTGAAGAGCCATGAGGCTGTTGAGCATGGCTGGGAAAATGGCTGCGAGGCCTTCACTTCCATTTCCCATGCGCTCTATCATCCATTGACGGGCCACGGTAAGCGCGTGTCGACGTAGGGATTGAATTGGAAAACGGTCATAAATCTTAAGGAAGGAATCGCAACGAAGAAAAAAATTTCGCCATGTCCAGAACTGGGGATCTTGTCGCAAAGAGAGATCTGTGCCCTCCATACCGGCTGGGTAGAGTTCATGCAGATGGAGGTGCGGAGGAAGTGTGCGTGTGGGTTTAAAATGATTTAGGAGAGCTAGCGGAGCAATCATCGCCCGGCTCCAGGAGGACATTTCGTAGACATTAAAGGGAAACCAGGAAGGCAATAAGAAAAGTTCCACGGGGAGGGTGGGGAGGAACTTCCACGGGAATTGGCCTAGCAGGGCTAAATACAGTTTTGCGTATGTATTCATGCAAGGGATTCCACCTAAGCGTAAGATATTGGCTCGTGCCTTTTTCATTCGGGGATCCGCTTGAGAGTCTCCCGAAAGCTTAAGTGCAAAATAGGCTTTGACAGAGGCGTTGATTTCGCTTGGGCCGCCTTCGTAGATATTCCAGCCCCCGTCTGGTAATTGGCGCGCTCGAATGTGCTCGGCACAGCGTTCTTGGAGAATCTCATCGTGCCGCCCGCTCCAGTGGAGGTACTGAATTGTGTCCGAACAAAGGGTGCTATCCACTAAGAGTTCCCCTTGCCAATAGCCGTCTTCGGATTGCAGGTGTAAAAGGTTTTCTTGGGCTCTACGGATCGCATCTTTGAGGACGATGGAGGAGTGCTCGGCTTGGAAAAGCGATTCGAACGCAATGAGGTGAGACGCGGGGAGATGCACGGCGAAAAATTTTAATGAATGGCTGGAGGAGTCACACCGGTTTTATGCCCGTTTCCCGCGCTGATACCATTAAAGGCGTGTATGCTTGCACCTTTTTGGTGTTGTGGGGGACGGGCACCGAATTGAAATTTGATATTGCGCCACGTATCGCCGCGTTTTGCATTTAATCCCAAAGCAGCCGTGGGTTCATAGCCGCAGTGCACCATGCAATTCTGACAACGGGGATCGAGGGCGGTTCCATTGACCGTGCCGTAACGGGACCACTCTGTCTTTTCCAGGAGGTCTTGATAACTCGCGTGGTGCGTGTCAGTCATCAAATAACAAGGGCCTTTCCAGCCGCGGATATTGCGGGTGGGAATGGCCCATGCGGAGCAGGTGAGCTCGCGCTTTCCGGCCAAAAAATCGAAATAGACCGGGGTCCCAAAGAACGTGTAGCGTTCTGTCCAGGACTGGATGTCGGCAAATTTCTTTTTAGTCATCGCACGGGTTAAAAAGAAGTTTTCCGGCTGAAGGTTGAGCCGTCGTCGCATATCTTCCTTGGCAGCATCATAGTCATAGCCAGGTGAAAGGGTGTGACCATCCACTCCTAACCA
The DNA here is from genome assembly GCA_003176035.1 of Verrucomicrobiota bacterium. Lineage (GTDB taxonomy): Bacteria > Verrucomicrobiota > Verrucomicrobiia > Chthoniobacterales > Xiphinematobacteraceae > Xiphinematobacter. The sequence goes on along the minus strand of PSRL01000103.1, from coordinate 11,755 downwards.
GGAAAGATAATCAAACATTTCCCGCAGTTCTTCCATGCTAGTTTCCTTATAAACTGTCGTATTAGTAGCTACCCGGTAACCCATAATTTTAGCCATGCGGATAGCAAGAATGCATTCGCGAAATACACCCTCTCTTTCGACAATGAGGTCATGGGTGCGTTCCAAACCGTCCAAATGAACATTCCAATACAGAAAACTATGCGGCAGGATTACAGAATCGCTGGGGGGTGCTGAACGGATTTTTTCAGCCTCTTTGGCTGTGATGAGCTCTTCCCTCAAGAGAGTTTCCATGAACTGATGTGCTTTCTTTCTTCGGAAATGAAAAAGATGCGCAAGGGCTTCGCGCATCTTTTTCCGCATAAACATGCCATTTGTACAAATATACACAACACGACGTTGACGAAGCACCCCCTGCACCAAGGCTTCGATGTGAGGGTAGATTAGGGGTTCGCCACCGCAGATCGAAACCATGGGAGCGTCGCATTCAGCCGTTGCTGTCAGGCAGTCCTCCAAGCTCATGACATTTTTTAACGAGGTGGAGTATTCCCTGATACGGCCACATCCGGTACAGGTGAGATTACAGGTGTGGAGCGGTTCCAACTGGAGGACGGTTGAGAACTTTTTTTTCCCCCTCAATTTGTTGACAAGAATGTGAAGGGCGATTTTCGCAGTGAGGGCCAACGGAAACCTCATAAAGGCCGTTAGACTAGCACCCTAGAAATACGTGTCAATCGTCACATCAGTATTCGAGCTTTGTATTTGCAATTGCCTGGAGCGCTGGAAGATTTGATTTTCCGATCTGGGATTTCCCTGTACAGATTTTAACTGGTTGCAGGACTATGCATTTTTTTTACCAATTTCCCCAACCCTCTGCTTGCCAGCACGAAGAGATCGTCGTGCATCTTCTCCAATCTTTGACGTAAGGCGGAAAGATCCCGGTATTCTTTCTGATATTTCGTTTGTACCGATTTTTCGGGCACCACCGCATTTCCGGAGACGTTTCCGCTATTTGCTAGATGATTGGTCGTATCGTGTTTAGTTGCGGTAGGTAATGTCTGCTTCCGAACGTAGGCAAGGTCCCATTTTCGAAACAATGAGGCGAGATCCGCCTGATTATTTCTGATCATTTCAATTGTTTCGTTTATGGAATGGAACATTTCGGAATCACAGGCGGTTTCCCAACGGCTTTTATAAGCGGGATCATTATAATCTTTCCGAACGCTATAAAATGGCTCTTTGGAGGTTGGAGCCAAGGTCTGATCAGCAGACTTCAATTCATACCTCAAGAGATGCAAAGGCAGGTTTTTGGTGAGCACATCTTCAAAGTCCACGGCGATGTTTAGTAAGGAATTTCGCGTCGTTTCGTCCATGGTAATACCGGGCAGGCGTTCGAGTGCCCACCAATCATTTTCATGTAGAGGACGATTGCGAGGCCCTGTGACAATCTTATTGAGCAAAAAGGATTGCAGGGCTTTCAGCACTTTTAGATCACTTTTGGAAAAATAGGCCTGCGGATTCGTGATCAAATCGACCTTCGAAATCTCTGTTTTTCCTACTGGCGAAAGAAGTTTATCTCCAAGCAATCGCATGCCTTCCTGATAATATAGGGGGGAAGATGCACGATCCTTACCGATCTGATCGACGAAAGAATTATAATTTTTTTTAAAATTTGCTTTTTCGGTCAGAGCTTGTTGGGTTCGATGATTGCGCGTGATCATGCGCTGGACAACCGCTGCAAGTCGCCGATGTAAGGCCGTATCGGAAACAGTAACAGGCGTTAAAGAAGGGCTGGAGGACCTTAAGGAGGAGGAAACGATTTCTTCCGGAAAGCTATCCGTTGCATCTACGGGTGAAGAGTGTAGTGACGGCGGAGTGGAGGAAGAGAGGTCTTCCGAGGTACTCGAGGAGGGCTCAGCTCTTTCGCTGAACTCTTCGGGAAGACGAGCAAACTCAGGGTGGGAGGATGGAATACGGATTAAAGAAGGTTCAATCATAAGGGGGTATTATACAATAGGTTGTGTAAAAATTCATGTTTTTTTGAATTTTTTTCTAGTGTGCGCTTGAAGTGAGATTCGGTGATACAGATTACCGGTATTTTCCTAGCCTTTTAGAGCCTGTCTAAAAGGTTTAGGTAAATCTGCTCAACTTGCTCGACGGAGGATTTAGCGTCATAATGCCTTTGAACATCGCTGCGAGCAGCGGCGGCGATGCGCTGGCGATCCTCAGGTGAATCATGAAGATGTAGTAACAACTTTGCGAATTCTTCAGCTTGTTGCGAAGAGGCGAGAAGACCGGTTTCACCGCTGCGGATGAGATCGCACAAACCATCCACAGCTGATGCAACTATCGGCACGCCACTGGCCATCGCTTCGAGTGCTACCAAGGGGAGCCCTTCGTATAAGGAAGGGATTAAAAGAACATCGGATGCATGGTAAAGAAGCCTGGTATCTGAGACAAAACCGAGGAAAGTTCCTTTATCGGCGATACCAAGATCGGTGGCAAACTGGCGGAATTTGGTTTCTTCAGGACCTGTGCCCGCGATAAAAAAACGGCTGTTCGGGCGCTGCTGAACCAATTGGGCGCATGCCGAGAGAAATGCGGAATAATTTTTCTGAGGAACCAACCGGCCGATACCACCCACTAAGAAACACCCCGGTTCAAAACCTAATTCTTCCTTTGCGGCAATGTGCGTAGTTGAAGGCGTAGGCCGGAAATACTCCGTATTTACTGCATTCGGGAGGTAAACGACACGTGAAGGATCGAGATTTTCGTGAGAAATCAAAAAATCGCGGGTGGAGCGAGAGACTGCTAAAATCAGAGAGGAAAACCGGTTCGTGAGTGCGTCCAGGAGGGTGATCAGAGGATTTTGGGAACGGAATGTATCGTTGCATTGATCATGAGCAATTCGAATTGGGACGCCACATGCCGCCGCAAGCGGTTTTGCAATCCAATTAGAAGCGTTGAGGTGACAATGGACGATGTGAAAGCGACGACGTCTTAAGAGTCGAATCAGATTGGGAATGTAATATGGCGGCCAACGATGAGGGGAAAGGCTATGGACGGGAATTCCTAGCTCTAAGAACGCCTCTCGAAAAACGCCTTGGCCGTGCAAATTCGCAATTTCGAGATGAAATTGAGAGCGTTTCGCAAAACGCACCAAATTGAGTAAAGCCGTTTGTCCCCCGCCGAGATCCAGACTGTCGATTACATGGAGGACCCGAATCATTCAGCGTTTTCTGATGTGCCCTTTTAAAGGAACCTTCTACATTTTTTCCGGTGCGCGGATTCCTAAAAGGGAAAGTCCTTGGGAAAGCACCCTTGCCGTCAGATGGCAAAGAGCAAGGCGAGAATGGCGGATGGCGTTCTCCGCCCGCAGGACGGGACATTTTTCATAGAAGCCATGAAACAAATTCGCCAATTCAAAGAGATAGTTCGCGAGGAGATTGGGGCGAAATTCCTCAAGCACTGCGGAAACTGTTTCTCCAAACTGGAGGAGGCGAAGCGCAAGAGCACGTTCCTCAGGGGATTCTAATAGGATCGCACAAGTTTCCTGGGGAATGGCGTTTGACTTGCGAAAAAGAGACCGAATACGGACGTAAGCATTTTGCAGGTAGGGAGCGGTATTTCCTTGAAACGAAAGCATTTTGTCCCAGGAAAAAACGTAGTCTGTCATTCGATGTTGGGAGAGCTCCGCATACTTAACGGCGCCGATACCGATGGCGGACGCCAAATTTTGTCGTTCCTCGGAAGGAAGCGTGGGATTTTTTTCCGCGATGATTTTAGAAGCTCGTTCGATGGCTTCATTTAAAAGCTCCGCAAGGGCGACATTTTCCCCGGATCGCGTCTTCATCATTTTACGGTCTTCCCCGAGGATGCTGCCAAATGCGATGTGGACAAGTTCAGCTTGAATGCCCAAACGCCGAGCAGCTGCGAAAATTTGTCGAAAGTGAAGCGCTTGTGGCGCTCCCGTAACGTACCAAATAGCGTCGGGGTTCCAGGTTTTCACCCGATATTCTATGGTAGCAAGATCGGTGGTGGCATAAAGAAAACCCCCATCGGTTTTTCGGACGATGCAGGGCGTTAATTCCGGCGTTTCCGGGAAGAAAATACAAACCGCGCCCTCGCTGGGTTGAGCTACTTTTGTCTCCAGAAGGCGTTCTACGAGAGGACGTAAAGCTTCGTTGTAAAAGCTTTCTCCCAGGCACTGATCGAAGTGGATCTCTAAAGTCCTATAAATTTTCTCAAATTCTTTCCAGGAAAGTTCAACGCTTTGCTTCCAGATGCGGAGATTTTCCGGATCTCCTTGTTGGAGAAGAACCAGCTCTTTGCGGGCCTGGGCGGCGATGGCGGGATTTTCCTCCTCCAGGCGGTGGGTATGGCGATAGAGTCGTACCAACTCTTCCACGGGTTCGCGAGCGAGACGATCCTGATCCAGGAAATGTTTCCATCCGTAAATCACTTTGCCGAATTGAGTGCCCCAGTCGCCAATGTGATTGTCCGTAATCACCTCATGGCCCAGAAAGCGCGCGATGCGAGCGAGAGCATCGCCCAAAATGGTGCTGCGAATGTGCCCGACGTGCATGGGCTTAGCCACGTTTGGACAGCTGAAATCGATGATGATTCGTTTTCTATGGCACGCAAAAGGAACGCCCATGCGGTCGTCGTCAAAAATGCAACTGATGCGCCTTGTCAGGAACTCCTGGGAGAAGCGAAAATTTAAGAAGCCTGCGCCAGCTATCTCAGGAGGAGCACTCAGGTCTGCAACGTTGAGAGAGGCCACAATCCGTTCTGCTATAGTTCGGGGGTTTGCTCCCAGGCGTTTGGCTAAAACCATGGCGGTATTGGATTGGTAATCTCCAAATTTGCTGGTTGTCGCCGGCGAGATTTCCACAACATCTTCGGAGAGTCCCGCCCTGAGCAAGGCCTCACGTAGTCGGAAAGCAAGCTGCTCACGCAGAGTGGTTATTGTGGAATTTTGAGTCGTCATGTGGTGAAAGTCTCCGTTTGAGCAAGCGATGCGGTACAAAAACGGCGTGGCGACCAGCCAAGTGTCGCGCAAAACAATTTTGCAGAAGCGGATTAATGGGAGGGAGCGCGAGCGGTAAAGACCTTTAAAATTTGCTGCGCATCCCGAGCTTTGGCTAAATCATCCCTCACATTCCGATCGTTTAAAAATTTTGCTATGGCTGCGAGTGTCCGAAGGTGAGTTTGAAACTGATCTCGGGGCACAATAAATAAAACGATGAAGTGGACCAATTCGTTATCCAAGGCATCAAAAGAAATTCCTTGGGACGATCTTCCGAATCCAGCGACGACTTCGTAGACGCAGTCCGATGAAGCATGTGGAATGGCAATTCCATAGCCAATGCCCGTGCTCATAGTTTCCTCTCTTTGTCGCAAAGCAGCGAGAATGTTTTGTTCGTCTTTTCTTTGGATTTTTCCCTGGCTGATCAAAAGCGAAGCAATTTCAACAATCGCATCCCATCGCTCGGTAGCCTTCATTTCCGGGATAATCTGTTGTGCAGATAAAAGGTTGGCTAACGTCATTTCTCGGAAAATATTTCGAAGCTATCAATTGTCCGGTGCCTGACAAGTCCCGAATCCCTATTAAAAACTGGTTCCTGTATCATATTTTACCACGTGATGCACTTTAGGAGCTCGACGGCTGACCAATAAAGTTTTTCTTTTTTTTGCGCAACATCAGTAACTGTGACGAGTTAATTTTGTTTTTCCACGAAAAATCCAATAAATGCAAATCGTATAGGCCAAGACAAGCGGAACCCCGATGGCGGCAACTATGAGCATGATAGCCAATGTCTTGGAACTAGAGGCTGCGTTGTAAATGGTTAAGCTATTCTCGGGGTGGGGAAACGAATAGAGCATGTAGGGGTAATAAGTCAGCCCGAATGTGGCCATCAGTAGCAGCATGGCGATACAAGAGGAGAGAAAGGCACGAAACTCCTTCCCTGCATGGATTTCCCGAGGAATGTTCATGACGGCAAGGATATCTGCCAAAAGGAGTGCCAAAACATACCATCGATCTCTGACCCATTCGACGACATGTGGAACAAAGATCAAAGTGAGGAGGTTAAAGAAAATATAACAGCAGACGAAAATGCCAATGAGTGGTTTGATCCAAGTTCTCACACGATTTTGAAGGTCGCCTTCTGTTTTCATGGCAAGGTAGATGGCGCCATGCATTGCAAAGAGTGCGACGATGGTAACCCCTAAAAATACGGAATAGGGATGGAAAAGCCCGAAGAGGGAGCCGCCAAATTCATGGTCCCGATCCAGTGGGACTCCCAACACGACATTCCCCATGACCACGCCAATCAGAAAGGCGGAAAACATGCTTCCCAAACTAAAGGCAATGTCCCACATCCGGCGCCACCAGGCCCATGGCTCTTTGCTCCGGAATTCAATGGCAACAGCACGAAAGATCAATGCGAAGAGAAGAAGGACGAATGCCATGTAGAACCCTGAAAATACAGTGGCATATACCGCAGGAAAGGCGGAGAATAACGCCCCCCCACCGGTAACAAGCCAAACTTCGTTGCCATCCCACACAGGACCGATGGCATTCAAAAAAATGCGGCGATCTTCATCCTTTTTTGCCAAAAGATGGACCGTGCCCACGCCTAAATCAAACCCGTCCAGAATAGCGTACCCCGTAAAAAGAATTCCCACGAGAATGTACCAAACCAGTTCCAAGCTCATAGAATAGGCTGATCATAAAAAATAGTGCCGAGCCATGCATTATTTTTATGCGAATTGAGATGAGATATCCGAGGGGTGCTAGGGGATGACGGAGGAGCAAAAAACCAGCAAGGGCTCTCTTTTTTGCGTAACATAGTGATGTTCTTCAAATACGCTCTTCCCGATCTTCCCGTTGAATGATCGCTTTCCAGCTTTCGGGCATTTCGCGACTTTCCTCTTCTTCATCCGGTCCGTGTGCAATTTTTCGAGTCAGCATGAAAATAAAGGCGGCAAAGAGCAGCGTATAGACCAAAGCAAAAAGAATGAGAGAGATCAGGATTTCTTCCGCCAGCACTTTTTTCGAAAGCGCCTGGGAAGTTCGAAGAAGGCCATTCACAATCCAGGGCTGGCGACCCATTTCCGCTGCAAACCAACCAGCTTGGTTGGCAATTTGGGGACCCAGTACGGAGAGTACCAGCAGTGCAAGCAGCAACCGCGTAGCGGGAAGCGAGAGATTGAAGAGCCACTTTCTCCACCAGAAAAAGCACGCTACTAAACAGAGCGCCAGTAAGGCTGTGCCAATGAAGATCATGATATGGTAAAATTGAAAAACAGCGGCAACTTGAGGCCAGTACTGACGGCGCGTTTTTTCGAGTTCCTGCGGCGAAAGGTTGGGATGATATTTTCGTAAAAACTGATCGGAGGGGAGCTCTTTTAATCCCACGATGGGTGTGGTTAAGTCCCGAAAGGTCAGCAAACCCAAAAGACCCGGAATTTTAATACCGTAATCACGTTCTGATTTCATATCCACCCAGCCAAAGAGATTCAAGGGGGCGGCTGGTTGAGTTTCAAAGAGGCCTTCCAAAGCAGCAAATTTGACTGGCTGATTTCGGGAAACACCCCGTGATGTAAAATCGCCGCTGATAATTTGTAAGAGAGAGGCAACCGTGGCAAAAATGAGGCCGACTTTCAGTGAAGCTTCCGCAAATTTTTGATGCCGCTTTTTCAAAAGATAATACGCACTGATACTCACCACAAGAAAAGCTCCGGCCATCCAAGCGCCCAAGAGAACATGAGTGATCCGATCCAATGTGGATGGATTAAATACCATCCCCCAAAAATCGTCGATCACTGCTCGAACACTGGACAGATCCCCGGAGGTGACAGCATGGTCGGGAGGAAGCTGGACGGTTTTGCCATTGATGACCGTCTGCAAATGGTATCCCGCTGGCGTTTGCATCCAAGAGTTCGCCACCACAATCCAGAGTGCGCTAAAGTGGGCGCCCAGACAGACCATACAGGTCGCAAAAAAATGCAGCTTCGGCCCCACCTTATTCCAACCAAATAAAAGTATGGCAAGGAACCCCGACTCCAAGAAAAATGCAAAAATACCTTCTGCCGCTAAGGCACTTCCAAAAATATCTCCTACGAATCGGGAATAGGTCGCCCAGTTGGTCCCAAACTCAAACTCCATGACGATGCCTGTGGCTACTCCAATGGCAAATGTGAGGGCGAAGACCCTCGTCCAAAACCGCGCCATGTTATGAAAAAGGGGGTTCCCCGTTTTTAACCACAATCCTTCCATCAAAACGAGAGCCATACCCAATCCGATACTGAGCGGTGGATAAATGTAGTGGAATGCAACGGTGAAAGCGAACTGAACCCGAGCCAAGATTTCCGCGCTCATAGTTCCATTTATCCTGAAACCATTAACTGATCAAATGCATTCCTTGTTTTGCAATGTGGTATGGAGGGCATCTGCCCCAATAAGACCCGGCAACGCCGCCTCTATACGTTTTTGGACAGATTCTTAGCCACCTTGCTGAAGTTGCAAAAAATGGCGGACCACGCCGTAGGAGTAAACGCTGGCGACTTTTTTCAGAAAGTCCGAAAAGGCTCCTACCGCTCCTTCGTCGGCTGTATCGGAAATCGTGCGCATTACGGCAAACGGTGTCGAGTACTCATAACACACTTGTGCGATTGCCCCGCCCTCCATTTCCACCGCCAGGGCGTTGGGAATGGCGGTATGCAGTGCGGTTCGAGTTAATTTATCTGAAATAAATTGATCGCCGCTCACAATTAATCCGGAATGGATTTGTGGGCTTTGTCCGCTGGGGAGGCGAGGAAGCGCCGGATGATTTTCGATGAAGTTGCGGGAGGCCTGGGTCAAGGTCTCTGTTAAGAGTGGACAGGGGGAAAAAGAGTGTCTGTCCAGCATCGGAATTTGATGGCGCGGAAATAGGGGCGAAGCGTCCATGTCGTGTTGCATTAGACTGGCTGCTATGACAATATCTCCTATTCCAAGGTTGTTGCTCAACCCGCCCGCCACTCCCGTAAAGAGGATTGCCCGCACCCCAAACTCGTGGATTAAAGCTGTTGCCGTGGTCGCAGCTGCAACCTTCCCGATTCGCGCTAGGGTGACCACGCAGGGTTGTTGCCAAAGAGAACCGACATAGTAATTGCGTTGTCCAATGGACACCACCTTCATTGGGCCTCGGTGGAGCTCGCCGATCAGCTCGGTGATTTCTTCTTCAACAGCAGCCACAATTCCCAGCGGTGCAGCGGATTTGGGCGACATATCACGGCCTTTCAAGCAACACATCCTGCAAATTGCCGGTGAGGAAGCCGTCGTAAAGCGCCTTGCCAATAATGACGCCGTGGAGTCCCGGCAGAGCATTGAGTTTCCGTAAGTCCTCAGCGCTGGAAATGCCACCGCTGGCTATGAGGTTACAGGAGAGAAGAGAAAGCAGCCGGGAAAGCTCTCGAAAATTCGGTCCCTGTAACATTCCATCCGTTGCAATGTCTGTATAGATGATTGTCTGAGCTCCAGCGCTTTGCGCGGCTAGTGCCAGGTCCACCGCTAATTGAGTGGTGGCATGAGTCCAGCCTTTGATAGCCACATAGCCGTCGCGAGCATCGATACCGACCGCAATACGATCGGGGCCGAAAGCTTGGCACATCTCTGCGATAAAATCTAAGGACTCACTGGCACGGGTTCCCAAGACAATACGTGAGACACCCGCCTCCAGTGCGGCTTCGATTGCGGTTTTGTCCCGCATTCCGCCCCCCAATTGGCAGGGAATGCTGACCGCTTTACAGATGTCTCGAACGGTCGACAGATTTTTGGAAATCCCTCCGAAGGCAGCATCCAAATCCACGAGGTGCAGCCAATTTCCTCCCATCGACTCCCACTTCTTTGCGAAAGCAGTCGGGAGATCAGGATAGATGGTTTTTTCCGAAATATTGCCGCGTTTTAAGCGCACAGCTTGGCCGCCCATTAAGTCAATTGCTGGTAATAAAAACATATCAGAGCTTTAATAACCGACGTTACGCATTGTTACCCAGCGGTTGCCGGAGTGGGAGCAAAAAGACATCCTATCTTTTGGGAGAGGTTCTCAGAAAATTCGTAAGAAACTGTAGGCCTGTTGACTGACTTTTTTCCGGGTGAAATTGTGTGCCCACGATGTTTCCCAAAGCAATACTCGAAGCGAAGCGCACACTGCCATATTCGCATGTTGAGGTAATAACATCCTCGTTTTCCGGAACCGGATAATACGAATGCACAAAATAAACATTTATCGGAGAGCTTAACCCGTTAAAAAGCGCAGGTTGATGGACGATTAACTGATTCCACCCCATATGAGGGACCTTGAGCTTGTCGTCGCGAAAGCGAACAACCCGACCGGCGAGGATTCCAAAGCCCGGTATGTCGGGAGACTCCTCACTCGATTCAAAAAGAAGCTGATAACCCAGGCAAATTCCAAGATACGGGTGCCCCTCATGCAGCCACTGCAAAATCGGTTTCCACAGACCTGTGCGGTGCAGACTTTCCGCACAGTCTCCAAAGGAACTCACACCGGGAACCGCGAGAATTTCCCAAACCGGATTTGCAAACTCATCCGGATGGTTGACTATGCGTACCCTGGCGCCGCAAATCTCCAGAGCCTTACGGACACTTCGCAAATTTCCACTGCCATAATCTACTAAGCCGACAGTTTTTTGCCTCATGAACGTCTTACAAGGAACCTTTAGTGCTGGGGATTTCCTTTACTCGGGGATCAAGGGACGTCGCCGCATCCAGAGCTCGCGCCAAAGCTTTAAAAACACCCTCCGCCATGTGGTGAGAATCGCGCCCGTAAAGGATTTCCACATGGAGCGTTAGGGCCGCATTTGTGGCAAAAGCGCGGAGAAATTCCTCAATTAATTGAAATGAAAACCTTCCTCCAATCGCCTCCATCCCACGGGGAGCATGATAAGTCAAAAAGGGTCTTCCGCTCAAGTCAACGACTGCGCGGACTAAAGCCTCGTCCATAGGGACATAACTCCAGCCATAGCGAGTGACTCCAATTTTAGTACCTAGCGCCTGAGCAAATGCGCATCCAAGCGCAATGCCGACGTCCTCAACAGTGTGATGAAAATCCACCTCGACATCGCCATTAGCGATGATCTCCAAGTCAAAAAGGCCATGCCTGGAAAATAAATCCAACATGTGATCGAAAAAAGGGATGCCGGTTGAAATTTCACGGTTGCCTTCGCCGTCCACATCTAAAGCCAACCGGATTTGGGTCTCCTTGGTGGAGCGGTTTATTTTTGCAGTACGTGACATGGTCCACAACATTTATTAACTCACTAGGGCCACGTTGCAAGAAATTGCCGTGAGCTAGCCGGCCTTTTTGCCCCAGGTCTGGCGGCCGGGGCTGGCTCCGAAATTTCTGGCAACGTCGGTCTTCCTAGTTTTGGGAAAGGTTCTAATTAACAAATGATGTTCTGGGTTTTGGGAGAGGGTCTACTCATTCTATAAATGTACCCTATTTTTTCTTCAATGAATCGACTCATCGTCCTCCTCATAGGTGCGGTCTTGACGACTGTCGTGTCACTCAGTGTCCATGTAATTTTGCTTGAAATATTGCATATCCCTTATCCGGATGGCTATATGCAGCTTTGTCCCGGGTGGGCGCTATACGCGAATTTTTATCTGAGTGTCTTGGCAATAATTTGGTTCTGTCAGAAGAGTACCGACGGTCTGCGGCGTTGGTCTCCACTGCTACGATGCCTGATC
>PSRL01000016.1 GCA_003176035.1 Verrucomicrobiota bacterium | reverse complement strand
TTTTCTGGTCGAAATTTCGTTACCAAATTGCCTCCGGACATTGATGCTTTCTAGCCAAAAGGACTTTTTCAGGGGCGACTATCTAGATCCTGATACCACTTCCAAAGTTATTCACAGTGTCGGCTCTTTTACGGATTTGTGATACCTTTCTGCCGTCCCTATGAATAGCTTTGAAAGTGTATCAGGTTCTAAATAGGTAACCGTTATGCATTGGAATATAGTATTAATATGCATATTATATGGGAGCGATGCATTGGCTTACTCTGCGAGTTCCGTAAATCCGCCGACTTTGCCCAAATATTGCCTTTATGCGCACGATGAAATCGGCATCCTGGCAAGGGTGTAACGCTATTCTTTATCAAGATGTGTATAATAGCCGCTGCGACTTACTTCCAATGTCTTACAGAGGTTTTACTTTTTAAAAACAATGCGGTTGTTTTCCACATCGGCTTGGATTCGGTCGCCCTGTGCAATTTTGCCATCAAGGATTTCGAGGCTCAAGGGATCTAGCAATTGATGTTGGATGACCCGTTTGAGCGGCCTGGCACCATAAGCGGGGTCGTAGCCTTCGCGAGCAAGGAGGTGTCGAGCGGCCGGAGCCAATTCCAAAGACAATTTCTGTTGTTCCATCCTCTTGGCAAGCCGTGCCAGTTGGATATCGACGATCTTTTCAATATCCGTCTCAGCCAATCGATCGAAGATAATGATTTCATCAATGCGATTGAGGAATTCGGGCCGAAAATGTGCGCGCAAGGCCTCCATCACCCGGCGATTGCGTTCCTCTTTTAGCAAGTCTTCCATAATAAATTGGCTGCCAATATTGCTTGTCATGATGAGGACGGTATTTTTGAAATCGACCGTCCGACCCTGTCCATCCGTGATGCGGCCATCGTCAAGTACTTGAAGAAGGACGTTAAAGACATCTGGATGAGCTTTTTCGATTTCGTCGAAAAGAACTACTGAGTAAGGCCTGCGCCGAACGGCCTCGCTGAGTTGGCCGCCTTCTTCGTAGCCCACGTAACCTGGGGGGGCCCCAATCAAGCGAGCCACCGTGTGTTTTTCCATATATTCGCTCATATCGAGGCGAATCATGGCGCCTTCATCATCAAAGAGAAATTCGGCGAGTGCTTTGCTCAGCTCCGTCTTTCCAACTCCGGTGGGCCCCAAAAATAAGAAGGATCCGATAGGTCGATTTTCGTCCTGTAAGCCTGCACGTGCACGCCGAACGGCGTTGGAAACAGCAAGGATCGCCGTCTTTTGTCCCACAACACGCTGGATGAGACGTTCCTCCATTTTCAAAAGTTTTTGTTTTTCGGCTTCCTGAAGGCGTGCCACGGGAATGCCAGTCCAGGTTGCAACAACCTTTGCAATGTCCGCTTCAGTCACTTCTTCTTTGAGTAATGGAGAAGGGGCAGCGGCCTGTTTTTTGGTAGCCTCTTCGAGTTGGCTTTGAAGGTTTGGGAGAAGCCCGTATTGAATTTCGCTTGCTCGTGTCAAATTGCCCTGTCTTTGGGCGCTTTCAAGTTCGGTCCGCAATTTTTCGATCTCGCCAGCGATCCGCTGGGTTTTTCCGATTTCTTCTTTTTCTTTTTGCCAGCGGGCTTTTAATTGGACAGCGGACTCTTTTTTGTCAGCAAGTTCTCTGTCCAGTCTTGCCAGCCGCTCCTTACTAGCGACATCTTTTTCTTTTCTAAGTGCTTGGCGCTCCATTTCGCCTTGCATAATTTCTCGCTCGACCTGGTCGATTTCCGTTGGCATGGAATCGAGTTCAATTTTCAGGCGGGATGCGGCTTCGTCGACGAGATCGACCGCTTTGTCGGGAAGGAAGCGGTCTGAGATATAACGGTTGGAAAGTATTGCCGAGGCTACTAAGGCGGCATCTTGGATGCGGACTCCGTGGTGCACTTCATAACGCTCTTTGAGACCGCGGAGGATCGCTATAGTATCCTCGACACTGGGCTCATTGACCATGACAGGCTGGAAGCGCCTCTCGAGAGCTGCATCTTTTTCGATGTACTTCCGATATTCGTCCAGAGTAGTGGCACCGATGGTCCGGAGCTCTCCCCGAGCCAATTGAGGTTTCAGTAAGTTAGAGGCGTCGACCGAGCCCTCTGCTGCTCCTGCTCCTACGATGGTGTGGAGTTCATCGATAAAAAGAATGATTTCTCCTTCGCTGGAGGCGACCTCTTTGAGAAACGCCTTTAAGCGATCCTCAAATTCTCCGCGAAATTTGGCGCCGGCGATCATTGAACCCAGGTCCAAAGCGATGATTCGTTTGTTTTTTAAGGATTCGGGAACGTCTCCACTGACAATGCGCCGCGCCAGGCCCTCGACAATAGCTGTCTTTCCAACGCCAGGCTCTCCGATGAGGACGGGATTGTTTTTTGTGCGCCGGGAAAGGACCTGCATGGTCCTGCGGATTTCGTCATCGCGACCGATGACCGGGTCGATTTTGCCGCGACGTGCAAGCGCAGTCAAGTCACGGCCGTATTTTTCCAGCGTCTGGTATTTTCCCTCAGGGTTCGGGTCTGTCACGCGCTGTGACCCTCGCACTTCTTGTAACACCTTCATGAGACGCGCGCGGTCAACGCCTCCGGTTTTTAGAAGGTGGCAAGAAAAGGACTGCCCCTCCAAAAGTGCCAGGAAGAAATGCTCAGCGCTCAAGTATTCGTCCTTGAGCTTTTCCATCTCTCCTTCGGCAGCGTCCAGTGTTTTGCGAAGCTGATCCCCTAGATGGGGCCCTGAGCCGCCCTGGATGTGCGGTCGCTTGTTTAATTCGCTTTCCAGTTTCTGCACAAATTCAGCGGGATTGATACCCAATTTCGCTAACAGCGGTTTTGCGAGTCCGTCTTCCTGGCGCAGCAGGCTGAGAAAAAAATGTTCGACAGTAAGCTCTTGCTGATTGAGTTTGGACGCGATATCGATGGCGCCATTTAGCGCTTCTTGCATCTTGGCAGTGAATTTTTCCGGTCGCATATTTCAAAAGGATAAGGCATTTTTCTAATCGCTCCAAGAGCAGTCAAGATGGATCTGAAGGCAATCTTTCGGTGTCCGCCGCAGAATGCATTGCTGGTTGTCTTACCGGGAAGAAGTGGTTTTAGTAGTAGGCGGTAGCCTGCAAGGGCGTCTCACTTCGTTAATTTTTTTTAGAAACCGGCCGGTGGGGCAAATTGGATTTAGCTGTGCTACAGTCGATAAAGCAATAGAGGAGCCTAGCGCAATTTATTATGAATTTGTTCAAAAATTCTTTGGTGGCTGAAATGTTTTTGGGAACGACCTACCTAGGTATTTTTCGCCCATAATATTAGGCTTAGGGAGATTGACAAAATTACGAAATGCGAAAACATTAGCTTCGTATGGCTATTTTACCTCGATTTGCTAACTCAGTCTATTTAAGCCAACCGGCCCTTCCGCAGGGAACATCTCAGCAAATTATTGATCAAAATCCAGCCTATCGCAATGGGCAGAATTGGAAATCCGCAGTTGATGACTTAAAGAATATGTTACTGCAAGCTGATGAATATATTATGGCGCTAGAGACGCTTTTGATGATAATAGCGAATACAAGCTTTGAGCCAGTTCACTTCCAAGGCACATTGCCAGATATTGGCAAGGCGTTCGCTGGCATTTATAGTAAATTGGACGCATTTTTAAAAAACCCATCGGCTGCCGCCTTTGAGGCGCTTAAGGCTAAAATAGCAGCCGAGTTAGCGCGTCTGATCAGCAAAATATATAAATATTACCTTGGCGGTCATCATGATTCTACTCTTCAGATCCATAAGCTTTATGCGCCTTTCAATGATCAACAACTGGAGCCTAACCTGAAATCGGAATTTGGGAACGTCTCACAATCGCTTACCAATTCTCTAAAGAAAATAGCCGCCTATCAGGCGCCATCTCCAACTCCCTTAAACGGACAATTGACGGCTAAATTGATAATGGCCGGGCCAGGCAACAGCATGTAATCATTTAATTAAAAAACCTGCTGGTTACAAAAAATTGGGCCTGAATTGGGCCTCAGGTGGCGCCTTTTTTGAATAGGGCCGGCAGCTGCCACCCCTCGCAGCAACCTGCACCATTGAATTCATCAATACTTTCATGAGGCTATTGCCGAATGCTTTGGATGGCGGTTTGCATGTTGGAGGCTTTAAATATAGCTGTCCCAGCTACAAACACGTTTGCGCCGGCTGAGCGGCAAAGAGGCGCTGTTTGAGGGTCGATTCCTCCATCCACCGCGATATGAAAGGAAGCCGCTTTTTTTTCCCGAAGTTGATTTGCTTGTTGAATCTTCTCGAGGGTGGCCGGAATGAAAGCCTGACCTCCAAACCCCGGATGGACGGTCATGACCAACAAAATATCGAACATTCCGAAATAAGGAATCACTCGCTCAAGCGGTGTTTCCGGATTGAGTGCCAGGCCGGCAAGACGGTTGGCATGACGAACGCGACTCAAAGTCTGAGCGACATCATGGTGAGCTTCAACATGAGAAATGATGGAATTGCAAAAAGGGAGAAAACGTTCGAGGTAATGATCTGGCCGATCAATCATCAAATGGGTATCAAGGGGAAGCGAAGCGTGTTCGGAAACAGCTCGAACAAAGGTTGGTCCAAATGAAATATTGTCTACGAAGTGGCCATCCATTACATCGCAATGAATCCAGTCAGAGCCAGCGTTGCTTACCCGCCGGATCTCGGTTTCAAGTTGTGAAAAATCGCTAGCAAGGATGGAGCTTGCAACGAGGGATTGGGAGTAATCTATGGGCGATTGGCTTTGCACACTAAAATCATAGAACATTTCCCGATAAATGCATACCCCGAGTTATCAAGATTTGGTAACAATCGGTTCGCCCAATACATAGCGGAACAGACACATGGATATCGAAAAAGCTACTCCAAAGTTTCCAATAAACCTGGATTTAGATCAGCACTTTATGGGGGAGGCATTGTACCTGGCACAGAAAGCTTGGAAAGCCGAAGAGGTACCGATTGGGTCGGTAATCGTCCGTGAGGGCAAGATCATTGCGCGTGCTCACAATCAAGTGGAAACACTGAAAGATGCTACTGCTCATGCGGAGATGTTGGCTATTACTCAGGCAGAAAGTGCCGTAGGCGACTGGCGACTCGCTGACTGCGACTTATATGTTACCAAAGAGCCTTGTTTGATGTGCGCAGGAGCAATAGTTCTGGCACGCATGAGACGGGTTATTTTCGGGTGTCCCGATCCAAAAAGCGGCGGTGCGGGGGGGAGACTGAATTTGCTCCAAATGGAAGGGTTAAACCATCAATGTTCGGTTATTTCCGGCATCCGATCCAGCGAATGCGGAGCTATTCTAAAGGAGTTTTTCGCGCATCTTCGAGTGAATGGTTAGAACCCTTCCCACAATTTCGGCAATGCCGGCCTCCCTAGGTTTCGGGAGGGGTTCTATTTAAATAATAAATGCTCTTATTTTAAAATAGTTAACACTAGCTACGTAGGAATGACCTAATTTTGATTATTGCCGCAGGTGCATCTTGCATGGGAATAGGACAAAAAACCATGCAAGCCGTAAATAGCTGCGAAAATAGTAGATTAACTAGTACGGTCAATACCTCTTCTCAAGTAACGGCCAGCGGCAAATTCATTATCGCTTTTGCAAAAGAAACTGAGGGAAATAAAGGAGTGCATGGGGGAAGTTTTTCCGATCAGTGGATTCAAAAAATGCAAAAATGGGAGGCTAGAGGACTTAAAATTAATGGCGAATCACCACTGGACAAAAAGTGGCTCAACGCATTTACCGATTGCACGATGGTATCCTGGTTCGATAGCCGCTCTTTTTCAGAAAAGGCAGCCTCACTCATGTTTCTGTTATGACAATCGCTTGCCGCCACTGGCCCGATAGCGCCTCCCGCCTCAGGGCCCTCTCATTAACGGTTTTCAAATAATTAACATGCAATCCCCGTAGCTAAAAAATCGATATTTTTTTTCTATTGCTTCGCGGTAAGCTGCGAGCACTACCTCGGTGCCTGCGAAGGCGCATACTAGCATCAAAAGGGTAGATTTAGGCAAATGAAAGTTTGTTAAGAGCTGATTGACCTGTTGAAACTGATAGGGGGGGCGGATGAAAAGCCGAGTGGAGCCGGAGGTGGAACGAAAAGGTTTTGGCGGCTGCGATTCCAAAACTCGCGTCACGGTCGTTCCAACAGCGATGACGCGCTGACATTTATTTAGTGCATCCGCGGTTCTCGGCGGTAAAAAATAATTTTCCTCGTGCATGACATGATCTTCGATCCGTTCGCATTTTATCGGACGAAACGTGCCTACCCCCACATGAAGTGTCAAAAATGCATGAGGAATTTGAGAGAGAATCGCGGAATCAAAATGCAGACCCGCCGTAGGCGCCGCAATGGAGCCGGGAGTGCGTGCGAAAACGGTCTGATATCGTTCGCGATCGACAGGTTCGACGGGACGCTTAATGTACGGAGGCAATGGAAGGACGCCATGTACATTGAGGTCAACAGGGGCATCCAATTGAAAAACGCGTTCCCCCTCTTTAAGAATCTCGATTACCCTCGCCGTTGTATTGGCGAGCCGGATGGCAGTGCCCAAGCGCACTCGGCGGCCTGGTTTTACAAAGCACTTCCAGCGGAAACCCGGCATTTGTTCCAAAACAAGAAGTTCCACGCGCTTATCGGCGGAAAAAATCCTGGCGGGACTCACCCGAGAATCATTCAGAACCACTAAATCTCCGGGTTGAATAAAATTTGGGAAATCATTAAATGTTGTGTGGGTGATTCGGCCAGTGCTGCGTTCAAGTACCAACATACGTGAGCTTCCTCGCTTCGGAGGTGGGCGATCCGCAATCAACGATTCAGGAAGTTCGTAATTGTATGTCATGCTCACAATTTCAATTGCTCGGCTGACCTGAGGGATGGAGAGGGCAGGGTCATTTAAAAAATTTTTTTTAAAAATGCATCGAAAGAAAAGAAGAAGGACTTGCCAAGAGTTGTTCTTCTATTCTTTGGAGAGTGCGGAGATACGGGTTAGCCGAATGCGGCTTGCCGCTGCCTCGACGAGTTGAGCGACACGCCGCTTTAACAGCCGTGCATTGTTAAATAAATAAGCA
>PSRL01000086.1 GCA_003176035.1 Verrucomicrobiota bacterium | reverse complement strand
ATAGCATTTCTATTCGAATGGAACTACTTAAATCTAAAATGCTCTAGCTTAAACGCTTTTTTCAGACTCAACTAATTAAAAGCGCTCTAGCTGAGTAATTCCCCAGCCAATTGGATCGCCGCGATCATACTCTCAGGCCGAGCAATGCCTTTGCCTGCAATTTCAAAAGCAGTGCCATGGTCCGGACTGGTGCGAACATAGGGCAGACCCAATGTGACGTTCACTCCCGTGTCAAAAGCATGAAGTTTTAACGGAATCAGCCCTTGGTCGTGATACATGCAAAGTACGGCATCAAATTCCCCCTTTATTGCACGGTGGAATATGGTGTCGGGCGGGTAGGGTCCTTCGAAACGGCCGATTGAAGTTAATATTCGTACGGCGGGTCTGATGACATCGATTTCTTCCCGGCCGAGATCCCCATTTTCCCCTGCATGAGGGTTTAATCCGGCAACGGCAATACGCGGCACTTTCACTCCTCGCCTCAGTAAAAAAGTATGTAGCAATTTCCCTACTCGTACGATTTCCTTTTCATTCAACAACCGAGCGGTCTCCATCAGTGGAATATGAGCCGTGACCAGCGCTACTGTCAGCCTTCCACCGGTTAGCAGCATTGCGAAATCTTGAATTGACGCTCTGGCCGCAAAAAATTCCGTCTGCCCCGGGAATTGGAAGCCGACTTGATGTAGCTGATTTTTGGAAACCGGACCGGTTACGATAGCATCGATTTCCCGACAGCGGGCTAATTCCGCAGCTTTTTCCAGAGCCCTCCACGCAGCATGAGCTGAAGCCGGACTGGGTTTGCCCACCTCAAAGCCTTCGCAGGCTCCAATTCTTGAAAGGTGCCAGTGAGAGGGAAATTTTTCGGAAGCAAGGGCTCGCTCGATAATTTCGGGTCCAATCCCTGCGGGATCTCCTACGGTAATCCCTATGCGGAGTTGCTGTGCCACGTGCCTGTCCTATTTATAACACCTTCGCGATATGGAACCTACGAAAAGATTTTAATATAAGCTTTCCTTCGCAAGGTCTCCAGCCATTGATCTTGCCCCTTAAGCCGCTCTTGTTGAATCAGATTCCGTTCGATTTCATTGCGCACCTCGCTGATTTTTTTCACCGCAGCGTTTTTTCGAGCTTCGACTGTGAGGATGTAATAGGTGTTCCCAATTGCCACCACCGGACTGACTTCACCGGGCTTCATTGAGAATGCCACATCGCTCAATGTCGGATTTAATGTGCCTCGTTCGACCCAGCCCCAGTCGCCGCCGGAATCCTGAGAGGAGGAATCCTCGGAATACATACGAGCCATCCGATCAAAGTTGGCGCCTTTTGCCAGGTTAGCACGAATTTCTTCGGCCATCGCTTTTTTGTCTCCCGTTGACGCAATATCGCTGTTCGCGTTCCCTTCTCTCACAATAATCATCCGTAGCTTCACTTGTTCCGGGGTTGTGTAGGCACGAATGTTGCCGTTGTAATATTCCTGAATCTTGTTGGGAGAAATAATAAAATTGTCTTTCACGTTTTCTTGGCGCATGGCCATGACGATGATTTTGTCCATCTCCATGCGTTTGAACCTTGTGAGAGTGTAGCCCTGAGCTTGAATGGTCTGAACGAATGCCATCCGGTTTCCGCCAAATTCCTCACGAATAATTTTCTGCACCTGTTCATCTACTATGTAGGAGGGAATAGTAAATTTTTTGGCGCGAAATTCCTGAAGGATCAATTGACGATCTATGAGATCTTTGACCGCCGACTTTTTGAGCTCTTCAAGTTTTTTTTGAAGCTCTTCCCCATGAAAAGCTTCCCGTAAGGCGCGTTCCCGACCCCCCACCACTTCCCGTACGTCAGAAATAGTCACAACGTCGGAGTTCACAATGGCTGCAATGCCATCCACCAATTCCCCGCTGCCATCCTGTGACTGCGCCCAGAGAAGCGAGGAAAATCCTAGGAAGGCACAGAGAAGAGACCCAAAGATTTTCATTTGCAAAACACTTGGAAAAATTGGTCTTGCAACGCTAAGTATGCCTGCGCGGACCGTCAAGTGCGGACTCTTGGGAAGTTCGCCGAGCAGTCGACAGACCGAAGGGTTTTAAAAATCACACTGATCCGGCCGGGGGGGGTGAACCCCCCGGCCAGATTGTGCAACGGGTTGCTAATTTCAGGGTATGAAAAGACCCGTTAGTGAGAAGAAGACGCGGATTTTAGTTCCTCAGTGAGGAGCAATACTTGCTGCCTCATGATTTTTCCGGACTTAAACTTCACCATTGCCCGTGCAGGAATGACTACATCGGTTTCTGGTTTATTCGGATTCCGGCCGATCCTCGACTTGGTCAATCGGACTTCAAATACACCGAAATTTCGGAGTTCAACGTCCTGTCCTTTGGCGAGGGCCTCGGTAATATAATCCAGGGTCTTCTGAATAACTTGGAATACATCCTGTTGAACCAATCCGGTTTCGTCACTGATACGGAGGACGAGATCCCGCTTGGTAAGGTTTCCTAACTTATTCGTTTTATGTTCTTTAACTTCCTTTTCTTTATCTACGTCGATGGGAGTTTGGTAGTTCACTTGGTTGTCTTGTTGCTTATTATTAAGCACATAACAGAGCGATGTGCAAGGGTCAGTCGTACAATATTTGTCGACAGGTTGTTTTTACGAGGTTCCGGAGGGAAAAAGTTAATTTTCGTTCTTTTGTAATCCACCGAGCTACAGGCACTTCTAATCTTACCCTCCAATTGCGTTCCGCCTGGGTGCCCGGGACATTAAATCTGTGCGCCGTACCAAGGAGGTCTGTAATGGTCGGGATAGCCAGCCAGGAATCGGTGGTGAAGAGGCCTTTTAAGAGAGCCAGATGGATTTGTTTCGTAAATTTTTGTGGCAGGGTGACGAAGGGTTGGCCTGCAAATTTCAGTAGTTCGCGCATATGAGCGATGGCATTTTGGGCTTGAATCGGGTCTTTGGACTCTGCCTCACAGAGCCATTGGTCCCAGAGAGCCTTCAGAGGAGGGTGGTCGTGAGTTGTGTGAGTTGCCAGTGTGAGACGAGGGTAATTTCGGGTGAGTTCGCCGGTGGGCTCTTTTTTCCACATCGGGATCATATGGCCTGGGATTTGCAGTTCTTGCAAAGATGGCCCCATATAGGGAGGAACGGTTCCCAAGTCTTCTGCAATCAGACGGTAGGGCCCGGTTTCCTGCAAAAGGATACGCAAGAGCTTCTCCCCTTGTGCTCGATTTTTAGAGCGATTTTCTTCCGTACGATCATCTCGCTCAATAAAACGGGGAAGGTCTCCGGCCAAATCATAAGCCGCTTCTTTGCTTAAACAAGCAAAGCGCGCGTTATTTGCTGGATACCAAGGAAATGCGTACATGCGATAAAAACCTAGCACGTGGTCAATGCGTAGTAAATGGAAGATACTGCGCAATATATGGAGGCGGCGACGCCACCAACCACAGTTATCTTTAAGCATTTCCTCCCAATTGTACAGCGGAAAACCCCAATTTTGTCCCCAATTTTTTGTAAAAGCATCCGTATAAAAGTCTTTTTCGGCGGGAGCCCCACAGGAATGCGTCAAATCAAATAAATGCGGGAATTCCCAAGTATCTGCACTGTAGGGACTAACACCTATTGGTGCATCTCCCATGAGAGTCACTCCGCGGCTCTCGGCATAACGTTTGAGGTCGCGCCACTGGGAAAATGCAACCCATTGAACGTAAGAGTAAAATTTTTGCAGTGTGTTCAAATAATCTTTTTTTTCCGCTGACCACCGCCCGGATGACGCTTGGGCGGAGGAATAGTTGTGTTCCCCGGGAGCCCAGCGTGGGAAATATTCAGACTGATTGTTGAGATGCATGAGGCCCCGGAAAAGCGAGTAAGGCCGCAGCCATTCGTCATGTTTTTTCTGAAATTCTATGAACGCTTGAGCTCTTGGGCCGGAAAGATGCTTGAAAGCATTCAGAAGCAATTCTAATTTGAGGGCCTTGATTTCAGGGTAGAGCACATCACCAGCTCGGAGACGTTCCAGATCCGCCCTGCCCGTAATGGAGTGAAAATTCTCCGGGGGCAGATCAGGCAAGAATTCCGGCGTTGTGGCGATTGTGGAGGGTTCTATTGCAATTGAACTGAGGAGATTATAAGGGCTGTGATCGCTACTGGTTTCGTTGATAGGCAGGATTTGTAGGACCCCGAAACCGATTTCGGCGCACCAGTCCACCAACTCATACAATGCCTGAACGTCTCCTATTCCAAGGTCAGCGGACCCCCTCAAGGCAAAGAGAGGTGTTGCAAGGCCCGCTAATTTCTTTTTTGGACTAAGGTTGAGCACAAGGTGCGGTATAGCTAAAACATGAGGACATCAGCATGTTTCGTCAAAACGGTAGCGCATCTTTCATAGCTGTGCGCAGTGGCAAATATCACACTAAAAACGCCGGCGTGCAATTTCCACCCACCATTTTATGGAAAATGGACGAATGAGCGGTTTGTATTTGGAGCTCTATTTGAGGATTGCGGCAGTCTGAGGCTTATAGCAATATCTGTGTGAACATGTTTCAGTTGGCCTTCAGCCTCTTGACGCTGGTTACTCTCATTGGGGGTAGAGCCTTTGCGGACGGTGGGACTGTGCAGATGTCCGAGGAGCGCGGCCCCTACCGCATTACCGTGTTCTCCACATCCGCCGTGGTCCGTGCCGGCCCGGAGGATATCAGTGTTTTAATTCAAGACCGCAAGACGAACCAACCTTTATTAAATGGGGAAGTTCGACTATCTCTTCGGCGCGCGGATGAAAAATCAGCTGCACCCAATGAAGTTTGGGTGCCTCCCTGTTGCCGAATGAAATCATCCGGTGGGTTGGATAAAATTGAGGCGACTCATGAAGTCGCAACAAATAAATTATTGTATGCCGCCACGGTCACTTTGCCTGAAGCGGGGGAATGGGAAATAAAAGTTGCGGTCAAAGCCTCCGGAAGTGAAGCAACGATCAGCGGAAAATTGCGGGTAAGCCCCCCCGCTCCACCGGTATTGGCCTATTGGCCCTTCTTTCTTTTACCAATCGTTTCCATTGCGGCATATGTGTTACATTCGAATTTGCCCAAATTATGAACACTTCTCCCATCACCACCTTGTTTTTAGACATCGGCGGGGTACTCCTTACCAATGGTTGGGATCACAAATTGCGAAAGCAAACCGCGGAACATTTTCAAATTGATTTTGAGGAGATGAGCAGCCGCCATCACATCACTTATGATACCTATGAGAGCGGCAAATCCAGTTGGGAGGATTATTTGGAGAAAATCATTTTCTACAAACCTCAGGACTTCGATTCCAATGACGTAAAGCGCTATGTTTTGGAAGCTGCTCGTCCACTTCAAAATACTATTGATTTGATTCGCAAGCTGCGATCTGTCTACCAGCTGAAAATTGCAGTTGTGAGCAATGAGGGGCGAGAATTAGCGGTGGATCGAATTGAGCGTTTCCAACTGAGGGAATTTGTCGATTTTTTTGTCGTCTCCGCCTTTGTCCATCTGCGAAAACCGGATCTGGATATTTACCGACTTGCCTTGGATGTGGCACAGGTCAAACCGGAGCAGGTGGCCTATATCGAAGATCGGGATCTGCTTGTGGAAGTCGCCTCCAAACTCGGAATTCATGGAATCCATCACCGGGAAGAAGCAAATACGCGTGAGGCGCTCGCACAATTGGGGCTGACGCTTTGACGGACTTCGTCCGCTTCTTTTAGAATCTATCCCAAAACTAGAAAGACCGGCGTTGCCAGGAATTTTTGTCCCAGCTCCGGTGGCTGCCGGATTGCAAGGCAGAGAGCCCGCATGCCAGGCCTTACTCTCGCACCTGGAAGAAAAAGTTCTTTCAAAATTCGTACTCATTTAGAATCCTTTCGCTATATTGACCGGCTAGCGGTTCCTAAAAGAAACCGATGTGGTTGGTAAAGCGTTTTTTAGATTGATGCCGAAGCAAAAACTGAATTTGATCAAGCAACGCCTATGAAAAATTCCTGGTGGATAGTCGTTACTACCGTGGTGATTTTGTTAAGCGCCTGTGCTGGGCCTACCAAACAAACCACAAGCCGAAATCGATTTGGAAGCGGTGCTACAAGGACCTCCAGCAGTGCTGAACAGGACGCCCAGTTTGTGGGAGCGGCGCCCTCCCCTTCTCCAAATCCCGTGTCCCAAGGAAATCAGCCACCAGCCTCCGCAGCTCCTTCGCCAACCCCCGCCGCCTCGGTAATTACGACCAGTCCCCAGCCAACCGCACAGGAACTACCCTATGCAACGCCGGTGCCTGGGAAATCCGGGCTTGTCACAAGTCCCTTTGCGCCCTATGCGGGATATGTCGATGTCCGGGGGTATCCACCGGGACAAGAAGTGAAATGTCCCTACACCGGTAAGCTTTTCCGGGTTCCATGAACCGCTGACACCATTCGATGAGTGTGTTCTGTTGTTCTTGGATCGCTAAGTACCTGGCAACGGACAATGCACTTTCAACAAAAGTATTCACCTCTAATGTTTCGACTGAAGAAGAAAAATGCGAGAGGACTCACCTTCTTTCACCGTCTGTTCATCTGCGACGATTGCACTCATTGCTCCGGGTCTCATTGGGGGATCGCTGGCTTTGGCTCTGAAAAAGCGAACCGACTGGGAAGTCCGCATTTGGGCTCGTGATCCAGCCGCTCTTCAGCAAAGCGAAGAGATCCTCCATCCGGCTCGCGCGTCGCTAGAACTAGAAGAAGTTATTCCGGGAACAAAGATTATCGTCTTATGCACTCCGGTCAGCGCGATGGGCAGGCTGGCAAGGCGGATTTACCCTTTGGTGGATAAAGACGCGGTTGTCACCGATGTGGGCAGTGTCAAGGCAAGTGTAATGGGCGAATTGGTTCCCATTTTCCAGGATCGTTTTGTGGGAGGTCATCCGATGGCGGGCTCCGAACGAAATGGGCTGGAAGCAGCGAAGGAAAACCTTTTTGAAAATGCGGTTTGTATTCTGACCCCTCTGGAGACACCTCATTCCTCTTTACAGTTAGTACGGAATCTGTGGGCGGCTGTTGGAGCTCGGACTGTTGAAATGACTCCGGAGGCACACGATGCCGCCGTGGCGCTCATCAGCCATCTGCCCCACGCCGCCGCGGCAGCCCTTGTCAAAGCGGTCTGCTCGCAGAATTGTGCTTTGCAGAAACTTTCGGGCAAAGGATATCAGGATACCACTCGAATAGCGAAAGGTTCGCCGGAGTTGTGGGTCGATATTTTTTTGGAAAATCGGGAGCCTATCCTCAAAGCGCTGGCGGAATATACAAGTCAGTTACAGGCGCTATCGCATTTTTTGCGTCTTGCTGATAGTAACGCATTGCGATCTTTTTTCGAAGAAGCAAAGGAATTTCGATCTTTCATCTAAAAAAATATTATGAGTATGCTCAAGGTTAGACGCAGTGCGCCCATCAATTACGAAATCACTGTACCGGGAGACAAAAGCATTTCTCATCGGGCACTCCTTCTTGCCGCGCTTTCCAATGGGACTTGTAAAATCACAAATTTCCTACAGGCAGAAGATTGCCTTGCCACTGCGGAGGCGCTGCGAGAGTTGGGGGTTCAGATGGAATTTTTTTCCGATGCGAACTTGGTCATCGTTGAGGGATGTCATGGCAAATTTAAACCACCGGCCACCGACATTAACTGCGGCAACTCAGGCACTACCATGCGCCTTCTGGCCGGCATTTTGGCCGCCCAGCCTTTTCGAAGCCGCCTGGTAGGAGATGCTTCTCTTTCGCACCGTCCCATGCAAAGAATCATCCAGCCTCTCTCCCTCATGGGGGCGCGTTTATCGACTGAGAACGAGCTGGGATGTCCTCCCCTTGTGATCGAAGGGGCCCCGTTAAAGCCGATCACCTACTCCATGCCGATTGCCAGCGCTCAGGTAAAGAGCGCGATACTTTTTGCCGGCCTTTTCACACGAGGAAAGACCACCGTCATTGAGCCCGGACGTAGCCGAGACCACACCGAACGCATGTTACAGCATTTTTTAATTCCGGTGCAACGTGAGGGACGGCAAATTTCGTTGCATGGCCCTCGCATTCCGGAATCGCGGGATTTCCAAGTGCCGGGCGACCTTTCCAGCGCCGCATTTTGGCTAATTGCCGTGGCTGCTCAACCGGGCTCCCGACTTTTAATAAAAAATGTGGGTCTCAATCCCAGCCGCACGGGCATTATAGACATCTTGGTGCGAATGGGCGCTCACATTCGCGAGGTGGTAGAGCAGACTGAAGGTGGAGAGCCTTCGGGCACTCTGGATATCAAAGGCACACGATTGCGCGCCACAACCATTGAAGGAGACGAAATTTCTAACGTGATCGACGAGCTTCCCATTCTAGCCGTTGCGGGTGCGTTGGCTGAAGGAAAAACCATCATCCGCAATGCGGAAGAACTTCGAGTAAAAGAGACAGATCGCATCACCGCAATCGTCACCAATTTGCGAGAAATGGGAGTCGAGGTAGTGGAACGCGATGACGGCATGGAAATTCAGGGAAAGCTCCCCCTGCAAGGCGCACGCTTAAAAAGCTTTGGCGACCATCGAATCGCGATGGCATTTGGAATCGCAGGCTTGTTTGCCCGAGGGGAGACAGTCATCGAAGATACCGACTGTATTCGTACTTCCTATCCCGAGTATGAAAACACCTTACGGAAAATTCAAAAGCGGGGCGGCCTTCTGAATCGTCGGACACCGGTCATTGGAATGCTCAATTTTAGGCAACGTGGGAACCGAGCATAAAATAAAATGTTTCCAGTCATTGCCATCGACGGGCCAGCCGCCTCTGGCAAAAGTACCGTCGCTCAGAAAATAGCCGCTCACTTAGGAATCACCTTTGTGAGCTCCGGTGAACTTTATCGAGCGGTCACCTGGGCCGCTTTAAAAGCGGATATCCTTCCGGAAAATGGAGAGAAGCTAGATGCCTTTCTGCGTTCCGCTCAGATTTCCACTCAGAAACTTGGAGATAAGGTCATTTTTCTGATTCATGGCGAAGGAGCAACGCAACATTTATACGACCTGGAAGTGAACAAGAACGTTTCGCTTTTTTCTCAGTTGCCGAAGTTTCGTGCCGTTCTTTTGGAGGCACTCCGCGACTTGGGCAATCGTTTTTCCCTGATTATGGAAGGCCGCGATATCGGCTCAGTTGTTTTTCCGGCAACCCCCTATAAATTCTATTTGGACGCCTCCGAAAAAGAACGGGAACGCCGCCGCGCCGCGCAAGGAATTGCCGATACTATCACCGATCGCGATCAGCTAGATTCGACTCGAAAGGTCGCCCCTCTTAAGATTCCTCCGGGTGCGTGCACACTGAATACTACGGAGATGAGCTTGGATGAGGTGGTAAGAAAAGTTTTGGAAGAGCTTAAAAACAAACACTTTGTAATACAACATTTCACAGCATAGGAGTAGTGACCTCTCTCGCATTGTTCGCAAATGACACTTGTTTACAACATCGGCTATCACCTCTCCAAGTTGGTGGCGGCGACCCTGTTTCGATATCGAGTCATCCACCCGGAACGGATGATCGAACACGGCGGCTTGATCCTGGCCGTCAATCATACCAGTTATTTTGACCCTCCGCTTGCGGGCATTTGTTCGCAAAGAGCCGTCTACTATCTTGCTCGCGAAACGCTTCTCCAATGGCCTATTTTGGGACCGCTCTTCCCGGACATGAATGTCATCCCGGTCGATCGGGACGGTGCCGACCGCACCGCTTTGAAGACAATCGTTCGTAAAATTCGCCAAGGCAATGGCGTGGTTCTTTTCCCGGAAGGCACACGGTCAAAAAACGGCACCTTACAGGCCGCCCGCCCCGGATTGGGCTTAATCATCGCAAAAACGCTCTGTCCCGTGCTGCCAATGCGGATCTTTGGTGCTGCTCATGCCTTTCCCAGGGGGGCAAAATTTCCTCGTCCCGTCCGTATCGTCACAGTGATCGGAAATCCCCTCTATTTCTCCGAGGCAGATATCCATCCTTCCTCAAAAGAAACCTACTCGCGGCTCAGTCAGCGTGTGATGGATGCCATTGGCGCTCTCGAACTGAAAGAAAAACCATGAATCGTTATCCTTCGCTTCATTTCGCATTAATAGTAAGCTGCATTTTTTTGATATTGGGTTACATTCTCGCACGCCTACATTCGGAAGAACCTGTTCAAATCCAAGTTCTCCCTCTGAAGAGCTTCACAGGAGATGAAATGCCACCAATCCAGCCCACTGAGGGTGAGAAAGCTGACTTCCCACTTTCCGGCACTCCTTCCGCCGCCACTTCCATTCGTTAGGTCATCTCTTTAACGCGTTGCCTATTCTTATGGATTTATTGGAAAACTTGCGAAATCACATCCTTTGTGGCGATGGTGCAATGGGAACCCTATTGATTGAACGCGGAGTGGCTTTGAATCGCTGTTTTGAGGAGTTGAATCTTCACTCTCCGGGCACGGTGCGGCAGATTCATGAGGATTACATTCGTGCGGGCGCTCAAATCATTGGCACGAACTCTTTCGCAGCAAATAGCTACAAGCTTTCCGGGTTTGGTTTGGAAAGTCGAGTCCATGAGATCAATTGTCGTGCGGCGCAGCTGGCAAAGCAAAGCGCTAAAGGTTGTCCTGTGTATGTCGCCGGTTGTGTAGGGCCAATTGGTCTTTCCGCAACTGAAGCCACGGAACGCGGTTTTGATCGGGAAGCGTTTTTCCGAGAACAGATCGGAGCCCTGGTAGATGGCGGCGTGGATCTTATTTTTTTCGAGACTTTTCAAGATCCGGAAGAGTTGGCTCTTGCGCTTCGCGTGAAACAATCTCTTCACCCCTGCCCCACCATTTGTTCCCTAGCTTGTAATGAATCAGGGCGCCTCTCCAATGGAACTTCTTTGGGAGAAACGTTCCATTTTTTGCTGGAACGCGGTGCTGACATTATAGGGATTAACTGTATCAGCGGCCCGCATCGCGCACTTCGGTTATTAGAGTTGATGCCGGAAGGAGCACCTCTTGCCGCATATCCGAATGCAGGCCGTCCTCGTTATTCCGAAGGGCGATACCTCTATGAAGCAACACCGAATTATTTCGCCGAACAGGCGATCGCAATGGTTGCGGCAGGCGCTGGAATTATCGGTGGATGCTGCGGAACAACGCCCGACCATATCGCCGCCCTCTCAAAGGCCATTGAGGGGCTGGCTCCCGTTCGAAAAAAACGAATCCGCATTCCACAAGACCTCCCGAGCCCAAAACCCGCTCCGCTGAGTGAAGAAAGTATTTTAGATCAATGGTCCGGCGGCAAGAGAGTGATTCTCATTGAACTGGACCCCCCGAAAACACTCTGTTTGGAAAAATACTTTGTAGCGGCAGGTGCGCTGAAAGAGGCCGGAGGCGATGTCATTACCCTGGCGGACAATTCCCTTGCGATCTTACGGGTGAGTAACCTCGCCGTGGGTGCAATGCTCAAGGAACGCGGCATCACACCTTTGCTCCATCTGAGTTGTCGAGATCGCAATTTAATAGGCCTGCAAAGCGATTTGATGGGAATGGCGGCTCTCGGCATGCGACACGTCCTCCCATTAACCGGCGATCCCGCCAAGGCAGGCGATCACCCGGGTGCCAGCTCGGTCTATGATGTCAATTCAGTTCAGTTGTTAGAGATCATCCAACAGCTCAACAGGGGATTTACTCAATCCGGGCGAGACCTCAAAAGACGTTGCGATTTCGTTGCCGGATGTACGTTTAATCCGAATGCAAAAAATCTTGATGCTCAAATCTCCCGTTTGGAACGCAAAATTGCGGCCGGAGCCCAATACGTCATGACTCAACCGATTTTTAGCGCCAAATTAGCCGAGACCATCGCCATAAGGACGCAACACCTCAATATTCCCATCTTTTTGGGTGTCTGGCCGCTCCTAAACGGTCGCCAGGCACGCTTTCTCCACAATGAAGTCCCCGGTATCACCATCCCTGACTCTACCTTAGCACGAATGGAGGGCCTGGAAGGCGCGGAGGGCCGCAAGGTGGGAGTTTCCATTGCGCGAGAAATTGCCCAAGAGGTCCTCGCTCACTTTTCAGGAATCTATCTGATCACACCGTTTCTCGCCTATGAAACCACGGTGGAATTAACGCAATGGATTCGAGCCCAATATCCTCAAACCTCAGAATCCATGCAACTCTCTTGCAATTAGTTGCCTAGGCAGCAAATGCTCTTGGAGAGCGCAGATTTCTTACGGTCAGCTGAATTTTTATGAATGACACCTCTTTTGGCGGCCTTATCCAAGCAAGAAGAGAGAGCAACCATCGCCGCATGAATGGCCTCTTTTTTTCCTTCTCGAACCGCAGCGCGGAAGTTCTTTTGCTTGGTTTTCAATGTGCTTATGATACGTGTGTTCTGAGCTGTCCTCACGACATTTTGGCGCGCGCGCTTGGCAGCTGATTTGGTATTGGCCATGAAATAATATTACTAATTGTTACTTTAATTGTTGCATTTAAGGCGTGCCAGGGGGGAGAATTGAACTCCCGACCAAGGGCTTATGAGTCCCCTGCTCTACCTCTGAGCTACCCTGGCG
>PSRL01000127.1 GCA_003176035.1 Verrucomicrobiota bacterium | reverse complement strand
GCCTTGCGCTACTCGACGACTGAGCAACGCAGGCGCCGGATGCTTTTCAGCCCTTTTTCAGGGCGTACTAACTATAAAATGCATATGCTTTTGAGGCGCTTTTTTCCTTCCAGGGCAGACCTCACGGCAATTTCTTGCAACATGTAACTATTAAGTTAATAAATGCTCTAAGTGATAGGGCTGTAATCGCACGGGCTTTAAATCTGGTTTTGCTTGATTGATGGAAGCCGCAAAATCATCGGAGAAGGTCGATGTATGCCGGAATGGGAGCGAGCAGCGCGCAAAGGGTGCTAGAACCCGTCACGTAGCATTTTTTCAACGAAACCGGTATCGTATTTTCCTTTGCGGAAATTTGGATTTTTGAGAATAGCTTGTTGAAAGGGAATGGTCGTCTGAATGCCCGTAATCATATATTCACTAAGAGCACGGTTCAGGCGCTCGATAGCAGCTTCTCGCGAGGATGCGGTAACGATGAGCTTAGCGATCATGGAATCGTAATTTGGCGGTATGGGATAACCCGCATAAGCGTGAGAATCGATACGAACTCCCCTTCCGCCGGGTGCGTAGTAGAGGGCGATGGTGCCCGGGCAAGGCTGGAAATTTTTAAAGGGATCTTCGGCGTTGATACGACATTCGATGGAATAGTGCCTGGGCACGGCATTGACAAGGTAATCGCTCAGATGTTCTCCAGCGGCGACCTGGATTTGTTGTTTCACCAAGTCACACCCGTAAACTTCTTCAGTTATAGGATGCTCCACCTGGATTCGCGTATTCATCTCCATGAAATAAAAATTCAGATCGTCATCTACCAAATATTCAATAGTGCCGGCGTTGGTGTAGCCGACGGATTGCGCAAGTTGAATTGATGCTTCGCCCATGCGGAGTCGCAAATCTCTTGTCATCAACGGTGATGGGCATTCCTCGACAATTTTTTGATTGCGCCGTTGGATTGAACAATCTCGTTCGCCAAGGTGAACAATCTGACCATGGCGGTCTCCAAAGATTTGGATTTCGATGTGATGAGGGTTTAGGATGAATTTCTCGATATAGACGGCGGGATTTCCAAAAGCTTTGGCGGCTTCCATGCGAGCATTGTGGAAACCCTGGATTAAACTCACATCGTCGTGAGCGACGCGCATTCCGCGTCCACCGCCTCCGGCGGTGGCTTTAATCATGACGGGATAGCCGATGGATTTGGCACTTTCGAGTGCTTCTGCTTCGGAATCAACAGTGCCTTCACTGCCAGGACTGACCGGTACGCCAGCCTTACGGGCACACTCCTTGGCCGTATTTTTGTCACCCATCAAACGGATGGCAGCAGGTGTGGGACCGATAAAGGTAATATTACAGCTGGCGCACACTTCCGCAAAATGTGCGTTTTCAGACAAAAATCCATATCCGGGATGGATGGCATCCACATCGGTAATTTCCGCCGCACTGATGATGCGATCAATTTTGAGATAGCTTTCCGAGCTGGCTGCTGGACCGATACAGACGGCCTCGTCCGCAAGCTGAACATGTAAGGATTCCACGTCCGGTTCGGAATAAATAGCGACTGTTTGGATTCCAAGTTCCTTACAAGCACGAATGACACGAAGGGCTATCTCTCCCCGATTAGCAACGAGAACTTTTTTGAACATTGGATTATCTGACGCGAAAGAGAGTTTGCCCAAATTGTACGGGCTTTCCATTTTGCGCGACGACTTCCGTGATTGTTCCTGAAATTTCGGCTTTGATTTCGTTCATAACTTTCATTGCTTCGACAATACAAACCACAGTTTCGGGGGTCACTTGTTTTCCGACTTCCACGAAGGCAGGTGCTTCCGGAGAAGGAGAGGAATAAAAGGTGCCCACCATGGGGGAAACAATTTCCTTAATTCCTTCCTGAGAAGCCGATTCGGTGTCTTCCGCCGCTTCCGTGGAGGTGGGTCGAGCTGCTGGAACAGGCAGGGCAACCGGCGGAGAAAAGGAAGCGATTTGAGGAGCGCTGGCTTCTGCGGTTTTTAGGGTGATCCGAAAATCATCCCGTTCCATTTTAAAAACGGCGATGCCGTTTTTCTTCATCAAATCAATCAGCGCACGTATTTCCTTGAGGTCCACTTATATCAAAGGGTGTTAATCTTCATTTCTTTCATCCCGTACGGGCTGGGTCAAGCAAAGGCTCATTTTTACCTGATGTTAAGGATGTTGGTGAGCGGTTTACAGGCCGGCATTCTTTTGTTCCTTTACATTCCTTTCGGTTTGCCGCATCAAGTGGTTCGCTTTTCAAGCAGTTATATGATCAGGGTACTGTTGCCATTTTTGCTGACGCTTCATGTAGGTGTCTGCGTCTTGCTCGTCATTGTAGTTTTAATGCAACGCCCGCGGAGTGAAGGGTTGGGGGCTGCCTTTGGAGGAGGGATGACCGAAAACATCTTTGGCGCACAAACTTCTCATGTGCTTGCTAAATTTACGACATACCTAGGGGCGATATTTTTCGCTCTGACCTTACTGCTTGCCATCGTTTATGCAAAATCTTCAGGAGGAAAATCGTCAATTCAGAAAGAGATAGAAGTACTTTCTCAGCAGTTAAAAGTGCCTGCTGCCACGCCTGTAAGAGCAGTGCCATCGCCTTCTCCGGAGGTCTCGGCTTCTCCGAAAAAAAAGCCTTAGGGTGGTTCAATGAAAATTCTTGGGACGATTTCCGCGCTGCGGAGGGTGTGCCACAGTGCAGCGCGGCCTCTGGTATTAGTACCGACAATGGGGGCTCTCCATGCAGGCCATCTGGCGTTGATTCATAAAGCCCGAAAAATTGCAGGAAGATCCGGCACGGTAGCGGTCTCCATTTTTGTGAATCCCATTCAATTTAATTCCAGCATAGATTTAGCATCCTATCCGCGATGCGAGGGCGCCGATCAACGCCTCTGCAAAGAATCGGGGGTGGACCTCATTTTCCGTCCCTCCTCAGTCAAGCAACTCTATTGCAGCGATCATTCGGTTTTTGTAGACGAGGAGGCGCTTTCGAGTGGTTTGTGCGGGGCAGTGCGGCCTGGTCACTTCCGAGGCGTTTGCACTGTTGTGACCAAGCTCTTTAATCTTTTTTATCCCAATGCGGCCGTATTTGGAGCAAAAGATTATCAGCAGCTTGCGATTATCCGTCGCATGGTGCGGGATCTCAACTTCCCGGTTCGTATCATTGAGCATCCGACGATCCGGGAAAAGGATGGCTTGGCGATGAGTTCTCGTAACGCTCGGCTCAGCATCGCGGCCCGAGTGGTCGCACCTGGCATTTATAAAGCGTTATTGCGAGCCAGAGCCAATGCTCAGAAACAGTCTGCTCGGGAAGTTGTTCGAAACTTAAAAGTTGATTTGAATTTGATTCCGAATGCTCGGATCGACTATGCAGATTGTCTCGACGCAGCCTCCCTTCGAACCATTACTGATTGGACTCATTCCGCGATAATCGCCGTGGCGATTTTTTTGGATGGTGTGCGCTTGATTGATAACATCCGAATTCCGACTCGGAAAACCTGAAGCAGGGGCAAAGCCTGAATGAGAGAAGTGGATTTTATTGTGATCGGCAGTGGAATTGCAGGCCTTACGTTTGCGCTCAAAGCAGCATCCCAGGGTCATGTCGTAGTTGTCACAAAACGAGGGCGGGCGGAGTCAAACACAGCTGGAGCCCAAGGAGGTATTGCGTGTGTCAGTAGCGAAGAAGACTCATTTGAACTCCATATTAGAGATACGCTTACTGCCGGGGCGGGACTTTGCAATGAAGCGGTTGTCAGGCGCGTAGTGACCGAAGCGCCTGGTTGTATCGCTGAGCTCATTCAAATGGGGGTTGAATTCGATCGATATGCGAAGGGAAACATTGGTCACGATCTTGGCAAAGAGGGTGGCCACTCCAAACGACGGGTTCTCCATGTTCAGGATTTTACCGGCCTTGCCATCGAACGTGCATTATTGCGCAGGGTATCCGAGCATCCCAATATCGAACTTCTGGAAAACCACATGGCAGTGGATTTCATCACTATGAAGTCCTTGTCAGATGAGCAGAGCAGTACTCAGGCTGACGTATGTGTTGGAGTGTATGTGCTCAATGAACGAACGGGCATTGTGGAGACCCTGCGGAGCGATGTGACATTCTTAGCAACCGGCGGGTGCGGAAAAGCTTATTTGTACACAACCAATCCGGATGTTGCTACGGGGGATGGAGTTGCTATGGCCTGGCGCGCTGGCGCGGTGATCTCCAACATGGAATTCATTCAATTTCATCCAACTTGTTTGTATCACGCCGAGGCCAAGTCTTTTCTCATTAGCGAAGCGGTCCGAGGTGAGGGGGCCATTTTGATAGATGCCCGAGGGGAGCGCTTTATGCAAAAATACCACCCCCTGGCAGAGTTGGCGCCACGCGACATAGTTGCCCGAGCCATCGATGCTGAAATGAAACAATGGGGGAGCAAGTGCGTCTATCTGGATATTACTCATAAATCAGCTGATTTTATCAAGCGACGGTTTCCCAAGGTTTACGAGACCTGCTTAAAATATGGGTTTGACCTAACTCAGCGGCCTGTTCCGGTGGTGCCCGCCGCACACTATCAGTGCGGAGGGGTAAAAACTGATCTCAATGGAGAGACCACCATTGCCGGACTCTATGCAGCGGGCGAAGTCGCCTGTACCGGTCTCCATGGCGCTAACCGTTTGGCGAGTAATTCTCTTTTGGAGGCCGTTGTCCTGGCAAATCTCTGCTTTAAAAAAATTATGAACAGCCGCCCATCATCCGGTCAAAAATTTGCTTTACCGAAATGGCAAAGCAGCCGAGCGGAGGAGGTGAGTGAAATGGTTATTATTTATCATAACTGGGACGAAATCCGCCGAATCATGTGGGATTATGTGGGCATTGTGCGAAACGGCCAACGTTTACAGCAGGCCAATGCGAGGCTGAGGGCCCTGCACGCGGAGATCCAAGGATTCTATCAAAAATTCAAGCCTTCCACGGACCTCTTAGAATTGCGCAATCTCATCACTGTAGCTTCTCTGATCGTAAAAAGTGCCATACAACGCAAAGAAAGTCGCGGGTTGCACTATACCCTGGATTTTCCTGAAAAAAATGATTCTAATTATCTGCACGATACGGATATGAGAATCGATCCCCCCTAAAAATCTATTTTCAATAGTGTTCTGACCCAGGAAAAAGATCGCATGTTTCCCGGAGATCGGCCAAGCCGCCTCTTGTTCCGGCAGGACCGCAAATTGGCGAGAACCAGCACATTAAAATAATTTTTGAGGAGATTCGTTTTGAATCCAGAAAATGATGAGATCCTACCGCTTAATTTTATTGGCTTTGCTATTTGTAGCAATCGAAGCTCGTGCCCAATCGCCCATGTCATCCAGCACGGACTTTCAACAATATGCGATCAAATTGCGCGAAATGGCGCTTCTAAAAATCGAACCACAGGTCTTCGCGCCTTCATGGGGGGCAGGGCGCTATCCGTGGAAACGAAATATAAGAACAACCGTTTTTTGGGTCGGCGAACGCTCGTCAGTCAGAAATCCTGTTCCTAACTATAAAAGCTCCTGGGACGCTCAATGGGCCAGGCACTACGGCGGTTCGGACCCACCGGACCCTTATGCAAGGAGAAACTTTATCCCAAAGGCTTTTGTGCCAAGGCAAAATCCCTTCTATATCGCACTCCCTTATAACGATGTGAGTCGCGGAAGGACCAAAGCGGAGGCATTTAAAGTAATTCCGTGGTTCCGCCAGGCCTTTGACAGACAAGGGAAGAGTGTTTTAAAAGGACGATGGGTGGCAATTCGAAAGGGTAATCGGGTCTGCTATGCCCAGTGGGAGGATTGTGGGCCTTTCCGTACCGATCACTATCAATATGTGTTTGGAAGGGAATATCCTCGCCCCAATTTGAACCAAGGAGCTGGGCTGGATGTTTCCCCTGCCGTACGCGATTACTTAGGACTTCAAGGAAAAGATTACTGCGATTGGAAATTCGTAGAATTTCGAGAAATTCCTTATGGCCCTTGGTCCAAGTATGGTGACAACAATACGTTTGTCTTATTGAGTCGTAGAGCGAATCTTTTTCTTTACGATCGAAATAACGCAAATGGCGTGCGCCGTTAAGGTAGTCGAGCAAAGGCGTTCTTTCGATATACGACTCATCAGAGCTTCTTTGGCTTAGGCCGAAATTGAACATTGGGTTTGCCGGCAAAGTGATCGTCTTGTGTCCAGATCACGGCCTCATTTTGTTTTGCAATGGTGTAAATGATTGAATCGGCAAATGGGAGTTTTTCTTCGTGGCTCACTGCTGCGGCTTCCAGTGCCAGCTCGCCGGTGAGATCAATCACTTTACCTTCTTGCATCGCAGCAGCGATTTTAAGAGCCATTTTTTCTCCATATTCCCGCAAAACTACTTTAAAGACTTCGTATAAGCATATGGTTGGCACAATCAATAGCTCGATAGCCTCAATAGCTTCAGAAAAAAACGCGGCGTTCTTTTCTTCGGCCAAGTAGGCGAGCCACGCCGAGGAATCGACCAAATTCATGGCAACATCCTACACCTGATCGCCTTCTCGTACAAACGATGTGTCAATCCCCTTTAATGCTCCGCGCAATTGATGGATCTCCCGCAGTGGAATGAGTTCAATATGGTCCCGATAGCAAAAGATGGAAATCTTTTCCCCCGAGCGCAAGCCCATCGCTTCACGAATTCGCTTCGGAATGACTACTTGAAACTTCGGAGAAATGGTGACCACTTCAGCTGTTTGTGGACTCATACGGTATTACTATACATCGATCGATTTGAGAAAGCAAGCGAGCAGCGCCCAATCTCCCTCCCGGATCCGACTTTCTAGGTCAGCGCACTTTTGAGGGTTGCCGCAACGCGATCCATTTCTTCGCGCGTATTGTAGAAGTGCGGGCTAAACCGCAGCCAGGCTTTTCCCGCCCGATCGCTTCGAAGGGAAGCGACAATGTGAGCGGCCTCGAGTGCCTGGAAAAGCTGCGATGAGGCAGTGCGAGGGTGATGGCAAGTTAAGATGCCGGACCGCCAGGGACTGCTCTTTGGAGAAAGAAATTCAAACCCTAGCTCCTCCAATAGGCTTTGTAAGTAATCCCGTACTTCCAAAATTGTAGCCGAAATTGTGGTGATACCGCGCGAGAGGATCATTTGTAGACTTGCCCCCATTCCATAAATGCCCGTAATATTCAAGGCGCCGGGTTCATAGCGGCGCGCGGTGTCTTCGAATTGAATAGTTTCCTGAACGATGAAATTTGGAGAGCGAACATTCCATGACCCTAGAAGCGTCGGGCGACATTCTTCGAATTTTTCCTTCCGGACGAACACAATTCCGATAGCAAGCGGTCCAAGCATCCACTTGTGGGCATCCGCACTCAGAAAGTCTACGTTTTTAACCTCCGTAGGAAAGGCGCCCGCAGTTTGTATTGCGTCCAAAGAAAACAAAATCCCCTGACTTTTCAAAAGTTGACCGATGGTATCGATATCGATACGCCAGCCTGTTAAAAAATGGCAAGAAGCAAGAGCAACGAGCCGCGTTTTGGGGGAAAGAGCCGAGGCAACCAGCTCCGGTGTGATTTGACCGGGGACTTCCGGCTGAAGAAAGCGTATTTTGACGCCTTGATGTACCAAGTTAATCCATGGGTAAACATTTGCCGGATAGTCATCTTTATAACAAAGGATTTCGTCGCCTTCCCGCCAGTTAATTCCATTGGCAAAAAGGCTCAGGCCCAGTGAGGTAGGGCCTAACAGAGCAACTTCCTCGGGCTTGGCGCCAATCAGGGTTGCGGAATCTTCTCTCACTTGAGCCAGATAAGGAAGTGTCCTCCCGGCTTCCTGGTGCCGACGAGTGCTGGCTTCGGAATATTCCATTATTGCTGCAGCCGCGCAGGCGGGGAGAGCGGTTACCCCTGCGTGTGCCAGAAAAATTTGTTCACTGACCACGGGGAACTGCTTCCGCCGATCTGACTCATCAATAAAAAGCGACATAAAAAATATGGGTCCTTTTTGCTTCGATTCATTCACTTTCGCCACAAGCAGAGGGCTATGCGAAAGGGGCTTGGTCCGACAGCTGCCCGATAAAAGAGCATAACGTCAGTTAATAAACGCGTTAAGAAGTTATCCTCGATTTTTCTCCTTCTTCAATCAGGTGCCAAAAGGCGGTAGTTTCACCCAAAGTTTTGTCTTCCTCTGCCATTGGGAGATTGGAGCGAAAAAGAAAATCTCGTAGTGAATTTTTATGAAGAACCCGATGGACCAAAACGCCTTTGGGATGCTGTTCGAAATAGATCCGATAATCCTTTGCGCGATAGCGAAATAATTGTCGTCCTTCGCGAGAGACCGTACCGAAGCGCTCCCCTTCCATCTCTGCGGGATCTTGCGGAATCGAATGAAATTCGGCAAGAAGTTCTAATTGGAGTTCTTTGGGAAGAGCGGCCATCTCCGCGGCACTCACACTGTTAAAAATGACCTGGAACACGGCCGAAACTATAAGGAAAGACTTTGCTCATTGGAAAGGACTGTCTGCGAATTTTTTTATTTGCACCTATTCCAAGTTGGGAAGGATACGATCGGGCCGCCAGGGTTTTGGAAACTCGGTGAGATGCGAGTTGGAGGTGGCAGCGAGCATTTTATTCGTTCTCTTGTCGCATGTCGCAAAATTGCCATGAGGTTACCGACATTTTCCCAACCCGACAGGTGAGCTGTAAGGGATGCGGCGAACAGAAAATTGTCAAAAGCGGAAAAGTGAGAGGGCTGCAAAATGCAAAGAATATGGGGTAAATTTTGTGACCAGGAATGCCCGAAGGAAGTCACAGTAAAGAAAGCTCTGTGCAGCCTTCTTGATGGCTTAGGAAAAGCATCATTTAATACGTTAGAAAAGATTTTTAGGCGTTTCCCGGATTTGATCTGTCGTCGGATACGTCCCAGGTCGTATACTTTACTCCCCAGCAACGGGCTATAAATACCCGATTTTTGAGAATTTGGCGGCAAAATTACTGCACTAACTTGTTCTGATGCCGCATACAGCCATCATAAATAATGGGAGTTCCGGTTGGCGCGACTCTAGCGGCAGTAAATTTACGACTGCCAGAAGAGACCATGACATTTTAAATAGCAACAAATGCATTACAGGTATTGCTATTTATTGTGATACGTCAGCTGGTGTGAAACGAATGCCTGAATAGAGGGTCGGCATAAGATCATTTCATTTTACATAATTTAAAATAAATTAACATATGTACGCTAATACTACTCATAATTGTTACCCGGTTGGTTGTGGTCCTAATCAGGGGACAAACCATAATTTAAATTTAGAGACCTCGCCAGGATCGTTTTTAATCAGTGGCATGGAAAGCGGTGGTGCCAAATTAAGAACATGTTCCGAATCCGCCTTAGAAGGAGAAGCGGCGTCGCACCATCCGCCCCTATGGCGTGGGCAGTCGGAAACATCAGTTTCAGCCCGAGCAGCAACACAACACCATAACTCCTTGCCGCCACAGCAAACGAGCCGAACCCAAGGCTATCGTGCAAATCAAGAAGCGTGGGCGAATCGTAAGAGAACCTGGGTTCAAGAAAGCTATGGAAACACTTCAGTCCAATCGCAATCCGACGTGGGGAATAAACGATTCAAAGACCAAGAACAGGCACCATGGGAAGGGTTAGGAAATATAGGCGTGATGAGCGATACAGACTTTGAAGCGGTCCTTTCTTGCTCCGGAGATCAGCAGTCTTGCTCAGAAGACAACTCAGCATGGCAGGACGGAGTCTTGGAAGCCCTTCGGAGTCCTGAAAATAAGGATATAGCCAATGAATTGGAATTGCCAGATGCATTGTTAGATAAATCGCTAACGGGCGATACCCCTAAGGCGAATTATGGAGAGGAAGCGAACGCAGATTTTAAAGCGGTCCTTTCTTGCTCCGAAGATGAGCGGTTTTCTATCAGTCAGCCGACGAATCACTATG
Organism: Verrucomicrobiota bacterium; assembly: GCA_003176035.1. Lineage (GTDB taxonomy): Bacteria > Verrucomicrobiota > Verrucomicrobiia > Chthoniobacterales > Xiphinematobacteraceae > Xiphinematobacter. Next base: position 7,798 of record PSRL01000127.1, on the reverse strand, counting down.
GCTCAGAAGAGGGATCAATATTGCAGGAGGAGATCTGGGGGACCATTTGGAATGCTAAAGATAATGGTATAGCAAATGAATTGTCATCAACAGGCAATACCCTTGAGGCGAATTACGGAGCGGAGGCAAATGCAGATCATGCGGACTATTCATTTCGAAAACAGGTGGCAATCTCCTTTCGAAGCGTAGCTGAAACTGCTGGCTTGAATGAGCTTTCGCCGGGACCGCTAGTGCAAGAAAGCAGCACTTCCGAACAACCACAATCCGAAACAGAGGTACAAGTAACGAGAGAGGCGTTGGAAAAGTTGAAAAATTTGGCGAAGGAAACTATGAGCGACGGGGTGGAATTGACGCCGTCGGCAAAACAAACTCAGTAAGAGGCCGCCCGGAGTACTTCTTTGTTAAATTAACCAGGCATTGCGAGTTAATCACTGGGGCAGCTCAGACGTTCTGAGAGAGCCAACTGGGCGGACAGCCAAGTCCGGCCAGCCAGATTGTATGGGAACGCACCTCTGAATGGAGATTGGATTGCCCGCTTCCAACCCGCTCTCTACGCGGTTGCGTTCTTCAGGATAAAGTTGCTCTTGAAAATTGCCGATTTCATAAAAATTTGAGTTTTTTTCTTGATTCACTGTCCGGTAAATGATTTTACTCATCTCCTTTTTCGCCGATTCATAAAAACAGGCGCGATTACCATGGCAAAAGAAATTGTTGCGACTATCAAACTGCAAATCCCTGCTGGGCAGGCAAATCCAGCTCCGCCCATAGGGCCCGCCCTCGGTCAACAGGGTGTGAATATCATGGCTTTTTGTAAGGAATTCAATGCTGCGACGCAAAAACAAGCCGGTGATATTTTGCCGGTGGTCCTTACTGTCTACAAAGACAAATCTTTCACTTTTCTCACAAAGTCACCCCCAGCCGCTGTCTTATTGAAGAAAGCAGCCGGGCTTGCTTCAGGTTCCAAGGAGCCTAATAAGATTAAGGTCGGCAAACTGACGAAGAAGCAGGTGATGGACATTGTAAAAATTAAGATCAATGATCTCAATACGGATGACGAGGAGGCGGCTTTCAGAATGATGCTTGGGACCGCTCGTCAGGCCGGCATCGAAATAGTGGAGGCTTCCTGAGAATCATTGTTCTTTACAGGCCAATATCTGCGGGAGCCTAAAAGGCGTCTGTACCGCTCAACTCATCATGCAAAAGAAAAGAAGTAAACGTTATCGTGCTGCTACCCAACTGGTGGATGGCAAAAAAAAATATCCGTTAGGAGAAGCGATCAAGGTTCTTAAGACCTTGCCGGCACCAAAATTTGATCAAACCGTCACGCTCTCATTTAGGTTAGGAGTGGACCCGAAACAGAGCGACCAAATGGTCCGTGGGACTTGCCCTCTTCCTCATGGGAGTGGAAAATCGGTCCGTGTTTTAGTGTTTGCCACGGGAGAATCAGCCACTGCCGCTCAGGCAGCAGGCGCGGAATACGTCGGATATGAGGACCTTTTGAAAAAAGTGGCTGCCGGATTTACTGACTTTGATGTCGCAATTGCCACGCCGGCTGCTATGGCGGAAGTCCGAAAACTTGGCAAAATTTTAGGGCCCCGCGGCCAGATGCCAAACCCAAAAACCGGAACCGTTACGGATGATACTGCAAAGGCCGTTCAGGAGGTTAAAGCGGGTCGAGTGGAATTTAAGTTGGATAAAAATGCAAATACTTCGCTTCCCGTCGGGAAGTTTTCATTTGCTGAAGATGCGTTGATCGAAAATGCTGCTGCAGCAATTGAAGCAGTAGTGAAGGCCCGTCCGGCGACAGCCAAGGGGGCATTTGTCGAAAACATTACTTTGAGCGCAACCATGTCACCCGGCGTAACGGTAGACCCTGCGCCTTTTCTGAAAAATTAATTCCTGATCCCATGAGGCCCGAAAAAGTTAACATTGTCGAAGATATCCGACATCGATTCATTCACTCTTCCTTTCTGCTGATAGTTGAATTTACCGGCATGCGAGTGGATCACTTTGCCGAATTGCGCAAGCGTTTAAAAGGAGTTCAAGCTCAATTGCAAGTGGTAAAAAACACCTTTTTATCACGTGCTGCCACGGCTCACAATTTGCCGGAATTGAGTGTCGCCCTCCATGGGCAAAATGCTCTGGTTACCGGAGAAGGGGACCTTTGCGCTGTCGCGAAGATCCTGAAAACATTTGCCTCGGAATTCGAAAAACCCACTTTCAAAATAGGAGTGCTTGACAATAGTATTTTGAGTGTGGAGCAAATCAAGGCCTTGGCGGATTTACCTCCTCGCGATGTGCTGCGCGCTCAATTTTTAGGCGTACTCAACGCATCTGCAGGCCGCTTGGTGCGAACCCTTGCCGAGCCTGCTGCCAGCCTTGCGCGGCTCTTGCAAGCCAAGCACGATAAGGAGAACCCTTCAACATGACGATAGGAATTTCGCGGGTGCCCGGAAGCCACGCTCTGCGAACGTAAAGAACACACAAGTTCTCGTCGGATTCGGCAACGCACAAAATTAGCGCTGCGGAAACTTAAATGTCCCCAAGGCTTCGGGACGCGACGGAACAAAACTACAAATAAATATGGCAAATACCGATACCTTAGTTGAACAGCTCAGTGGTCTTACCGTTTTGGAAGTAGCCGAGCTCGTCAAAAAACTCGAAGAAAAATGGGGCGTGAGCGCTGCAGCCCCGGTTGCAGTAGCTGCTGCGGCTCCGGCCGGTGGCGGAGCGGCTGCTCCCGCCGAGGAAAAGACTTCCTTTGATGTGGTCTTAAAAGAAGCGGGCGGCAACAAGATTGCTGTGATTAAAGAAGTCCGAGCGGCCGTATCCGGTCTCGGCTTAGCTGAAGCCAAAGCACTCGTTGAAAGTGCCCCCAAATCCATCAAAGAGGGAGTGACCAAGGAAGAAGCTGAGGAGATCAAGAAAAAGATCGAAGCGGCAGGCGCCAAGGTCGAAATCAAGTAAATATCAGAAACTTACAAAATTCGGAGCTGCCTGGTTAAAAAATAACTTGTGTACGCTCCGAATTTCCGTATAATTCGCATTTCCGCAGATTACCAAATCTCTGAAGACCTCCTGTCTCAGCAACCCTATTAGTGATGCAGCAACTTTTCCTCATAAAACGTGGGAGGATTAGTAGCGTATCCGTTTTGTTATTTAACATTTTGCTGATCTCATTTGCTACAGTGACCGAAATCTTTTGGCCGTTATCTGATCTATTCGACCTTTTCCCGAGTTCTATCCAGCGTTTGCAGCTGGCGCTGAGTTCCCTTTACCGTTCACCCCGTTCACTCCATTCACCTGGACCGTTTTTCCTTGTTGTTACGTGATTAACCGCCAATCCCACTCCGACCAACCGAAAAAAATGCCTGAAAGAATATACTTCGGAAAAATCCAAGAAGCAATTGAGCCTCCGAATCTGATTGAACTTCAGATTCGATCGTATGAGGAATTTTTCCAGAAAGATGTGGAGCCTGGCAAACGGAAAAATGTAGGGCTACAGGCGATATTTCGAGAATTTTTTCCCATCTTTGGATTTGAAGAAAAATCCTCATTGGATTTCGTCAGTTACGAATTAGGCGATCCAAAGATGAGTTCCATGGAGGCGCAACGGGAGGGACAAACCTACAGCGCACCGCTTTATTTGACCTTTCGATATAAAGACGAACGCCTCACAAAGGAAGAAAAGGTTTACATGGGAGAGATCCCCTTGATGACCCCGCAGGGCACCTTTGTCGTAAATGGTGCGGAGAGGGTGGTCGTCAGCCAGCTTCATCGCTCACCAGGAATTTGTTTTGAGACGAATATCCATCTGAATGGCAAACTCCTTCATGGGTTTCGAATCATTCCGGATAGGGGATCATGGATGGAAGTGCAATTCGATACCAGCGATTTACTTTATGTGTATTTGGATCGCCGCAAACGCCGCCGTAAATTTTTGGCGACCACATTTCTTCGTGCCCTCGGTTACGGCAAAGACGAGGATATTTTAAAACTTTTCTATACAATTGAAGAGCTGCCTTTGTCTGAGGGGATGGACGAAGAGACTATCAGCACGAAAATTTTGATTTCCGATATTCGGGATGGGGAAATTACCGTAGCGCGAGCTTTTGAACCACTCAATCTAGCCACCGTAAACCAACTGATGGCGCTGGGTTACAAGACTGTGTCGGTCGTGGACACTAAGGAAGATGATACGATCATCAAGTCCCTCAAAAAAGATTCCGCTCGCGACGAGGAGGAGGCTTTGAAGGATATCTACCGAAAATTGCGTCCTGGAGACCCTCCGACCGTGCAAAACGCGCGAAGCATGCTCAAGCGGCTGTTCTTCGATGTTAAACGCTATGACTTGGGCCGCGTGGGTCGTCACAAGATCAATCAAAAGCTCGATATCAATATAGATTTGTCCGAACGGCTTTTGATCAAGGAAGACTTTGTTGCTGCGTTGAGGTATTTACTAGAACTGCGCAAGGGCGAAGGAATGACAGATGACATCGATCACCTGGGGAGTCGTCGCGTGCGAACGGTGGGAGAGCTCCTTGCAAATCAATGCCGGGTTGGATTAGCCAGAACAGAGCGGTTGGTTCGCGAGCGGATGACGCTTTATGACGTGGGGGTGGATCACATTACTCCATCTAAGTTGGTAAATCCAAAGTCATTAAGTGCCGTAATCCGTGATTTTTTTGGTCGGTCTCAGCTCAGTCAATTTATGGACCAGACCAATCCTTTATCCGAATTGACGCATAAAAGACGTCTTTCCGCGCTGGGGCCCGGAGGATTGAGTCGGGACCGTGCGGGATTTGAAGTGCGCGATGTGCATCCCTCTCATTACGGTCGCATTTGTCCAATTGAGACTCCGGAAGGTCCCAATATCGGCTTGATCAATTCGCTGAGCACATTTGCTCGGGTAAATGAGTTTGGGTTCATTGAGACGCCTTATCGAAAAGTGCAGAATGGTCGTGTCCAAAAGGACGTGGTCTATCTGAGTGCGGACCGTGATGAGAATTATTACATTGCTCAAGCAAATGCCAAGCTGGATGAAAAAGGGGTTTTATTGGACGAGAAAGTCTCAGCTCGTTACCGTGGGGATTTCGTTGAAGTGGAGCCATCTCGTATCCAATACATGGATGTTTCTCCCAAACAGCTGGTCTCAGTTGCAGCCGGTCTGATTCCGTTCTTGGAGCATGATGATGCCAATCGAGCTTTAATGGGTTCAAACATGCAGCGCCAAGGGGTACCATTGCTTGTTTCCGAATCGCCTTTGGTTGGAACAGGCTTGGAAGGGCGAGTTGCAAGGGATTCCCGGGCTGTTATAGTTGCCGAAGGCCCTGGTAAAGTGGCATCGGTTACGGCTTCGCAAATTATAATTACGAAAGATGGCGAAATTCCGGAAGCAAAGAAAAAATTAAAAACAAATCGGGAAGCCGGAATTTATGTCTATGAATTGAGAAAATTTCTCCGTTCCAATAGCAGCACCTGTATCAATCAAAAGCCAATTGTCTCTAAGGGACAGACGATTGTGGCTGGAGATGTAATTGCAGACGGGCCAAATACAGAAGCTGGAGAATTGGCTCTTGGTCGAAACGTGCTGGTGGCCTTCATGCCTTGGAATGGATATAACTTCGAAGACGCGATTCTCATTTCTGAGCGCGTTGTGAAGGAAGACATTTATACTTCCATTCATATTGATGAATTTGAAATCGGAGCACGCGATACCAAGCTAGGCCCGGAAGAAATTACGCGAGACATTCCAAATGTTAGCGAAGAAGCGCTTCAGGATCTGGGCGTTGACGGAGTAATTCGAGTTGGAGCGGAGGTAAAGCCCGGAGATATTTTGGTTGGAAAAATTACTCCAAAGAGCGAGACGGAGTTAGCTCCCGAAGAGCGCCTGCTCCGTGCTATATTCGGAGAAAAAGCGGCGGATGTAAAAGACACTTCCTTGACTGTGCCGTCGGGCACCTATGGGATTGTCATGGACGTTAAGGTTTCTTCAAAAAAAGAGGTGCAACGTCAAAAAATGACGGTTACCGAGTCCAAGCGGCAGCAGAAAATGATTCAAGAGGACTATAAGCGCCGTAAGGACGAGCTTCATGAGCAATTGACAGAGGCGTTATCAAATATCCTGCTTGGAGAGAAGATCCCGCTGGACGTGGTAAATGCTCAAACCGGCGAGATCATCATTCCGGCTAACCGTAAGATTACCAAACAGCTTTTGCGCAAATTGGCCTCCGTGTATGATCATGTGGAAATTGATCCGAGTCCCATTCGGAATAAAATCCGTGAGATTATCGGGCAATACGAACATCGCTTTACCGAACTGGAAAACGAGAAAGATGAAAACCTCGGCAGGATTGAAAGTGGCGATGATGTTGATCCCGGTATTATCAAACAGGTGAAGGTCTTCATTGCCAGTAAGCGAAAATTAAGTGTCGGAGATAAGATGGCGGGGCGACACGGGAATAAAGGTGTCGTTGCCAAGATTGTTCCGGAGGAAGACATGCCATTTTTGGCGGACGGAACCCCTGTGGACATTGTTTTGAATCCGCTGGGCGTACCAAGCCGAATGAACGTGGGTCAAGTGTTGGAGACACATCTGGGAGTTGCAGCTAAAGCACTCGGATTTAAGGTGGCTACTCCGGTATTTGATGGTATTCCCGAAAATAGAATTCGCGAGTATTTGAAAGCAGCCAAAGAGAAGGAAGGCTTTACGTGGATCAACGAAAATGGAAAAGCTACTGTTTACGATGGCTGCACAGGAGAACCTTTCGATCAACAGGTGGTCGTTGGCTACATCTACATGCTGAAACTCGGCCACTTAGTGGCTGATAAAATCCATGCCCGTGCCGTTGGACCTTACTCATTGGTTACCCAACAGCCTCTGGGAGGCAAAGCCCAATATGGAGGGCAGCGCTTCGGAGAAATGGAAGTCTGGGCATTGGAAGCTTACGGTGCGGCCTACACGCTCCAGGAGCTGCTCACCGTTAAGTCGGATGACGTCCAAGGACGAACGCGAATTTATGAAAGCATTGTCAAAGGTGACAATTCACTTCAAGCAGGAACCCCTGAATCCTTTAATGTTTTAATTAAGGAAATGCAAGGTTTGGGGCTGGATGTACAAATAGAAGGAAATTCCGCTCCCCAAATTACGGAGAGTGCAACCGCAGCAGCAGCGTAAATATTACCGATGGCTACCGAAACCCAATTAGAAAACATGAAAGAATTTACCTCTCGCGAAGTTCTCGGCGAAATTGACGAGGAGGCTTTTGATGAGGTGAGTATCACCGTCGCTTCTCCGGAAGCCATTCGTGAATGGAGTAAAGGGGAAATTAAAAATCCGGAAACGATCAATTATCGAACGTTCAAACCGGAAAAAGGTGGCCTATTCTGCGAGCGAATTTTTGGTCCGACTCGCGACTGGGAATGTTCTTGCGGTAAGTACAAGCGTATTAAGCATAAAGGAGTCGTCTGCGACCGCTGTGGTGTGGAAGTCACTTTGGCCCGTGTCCGCCGCGATCGAATGGGTCACATCGAATTAGCCGTACCGGTTTCCCACATCTGGTTCTACAAATGCATGCCATCGCGCATCGGGTTGATGCTCGACATGACTTCCCGACAGCTCGAACGAGTCATTTACTATGAGGACTACATTGTAATCGACCCGGGTAGTACGGATTTGCAACGTTGTCAGCTGCTCACAGAAGCGGAATTTCAAGAAGCTGAGGATCGCTATGGGGAAACATTTGTGGCTGCAATGGGAGCGGAGGCCATCCAAAAACTTTTGGAGCAAATTGACCTT
>PSRL01000172.1 GCA_003176035.1 Verrucomicrobiota bacterium | reverse complement strand
GCCTTGCGCTACTCGACGACTGAGCAACGCAGGCGCCGGATGCTTTTCAGCCCTTTTTCAGGGCGTACTAATTAATTCCCGAAGTAATATAGCGAACCCCCTATAAAATGATCACAAATTAGGAGGATATTTTTTCTTCGGGCGGCGCAAAAGCAAGGCCATCTCCATAATATGGACTTGGTTTTGCAACAAAGGCTGAGAGAAAAAGACCCATAAAGTCGATATCATCTTATAAGAGTTTCGCTATAATAAGTTATTTCGATGCGGATGTCTCTGATCCCGAGCAGAACCAATGGAGTTTCGTGAAAGCGACAGAGGAAAAAAAGCTGCATTTTTCAGTAAAATGTGACAGCCTCCACTGATGCGAGCTTTTCTCATTCGCTGGTTAGTTACAACGATTGCTGTTTATGTCGCTACAAAACTCATCCCGGGAATCCATGTGGACTCCCTTGGGGTCCTTGTGAGCGCAGCCTTGCTTCTGGGAATTATTAATGCCTTCGTACGGCCAATCCTTTTGTTGCTCAGTGCACCGTTTATTTTGGTCACGATGGGAATTTTTATTTTCGTCGTCAATGCGCTTCTTTTGCGTTTTGTATCCTGGCTAATTCCGCCATTTCATGTTGAAGGGTTTTGGAACGCGTTTTTCGGATCGATTCTGATTAGCTTTGTCAGTTGGATCCTCAGTTCGTTTTTTCGGGCGAGCGATGGCCGGATTCAACCGATTACTCATCACGAAGCAATTAAGCGCGCCAATGCCCGCACAATTGATCCCGAATGAATTATTCAACCCACGTCACATCTGGGAGCATTTATGCATTCCTTTTTTTCCAACCAGGAGCTTCAGGTAAAGATCTGCGGAGTAAAATCCGCTGAAGACGCCATTATGGCTGCTCAGCTGGGAGCAAACGCGCTTGGGTTCAATTTTTACCCGCCCTCGAAACGATTCGTTTCTCTGGATACCGCAATTGCAATTCTCTCAAGACTTCCTGGGACTCCCCTTGCTCGCATCGCCGTCGTTGTCAATCCGAGCAGTGCTGAAATCCGATTCATCTTAGAATCTCATGCCTTCGACGCCATCCAATTTCATGGGGATGAAGCCCCTGAATTTTGCCTAAAATCGGGCTCCCAAATCTGGATTAAGGCAGTGCGCATCGGCGATTTCGACCAGGATGTCAAAGTAATTCGTTCTTTTGCCACCCCCTATATCCTATTGGACAGCGGAACAAACGCAGTTTATGGCGGATCGGGCATTCCCATCGATCTTTCGCTAGCCGCTCAGCTGGTACGAGCTCTCCCAGAAAAACGTTTCCTTCTTGCAGGGGGTTTACGATCCGAAAATGTCCGGGAAGCCGCTCTCGCAGTGCGACCTTTTGCAGTTGATGTTGCCAGCGGAGTCGAACACACGCCAGGCAGGAAGGATCTTTCAAAAATGCGGGCTTTTATCCAAGCAACGCAGTCTGCAAGAGCAAATGTCAGCAACCTGCGAAATTAATCTCGTTGCCTTCCCTCCCTTTAATCATGTTTGCAGGCGGTCGATCAGCAATTCTCTTGTAGCGGAACGGATATGTTCTATCATTAAGAACCTTTTTTATCTCAATTTATGGTTACTAAAATAGCGGTACTTGCTGGAGATGGTATTGGTCCTGAGGTAATGAGGGAGGCACTGCGCGTTCTCGATAAAATTCAAACTCGTTTTGATCTTCGCTTTGAATTTATTGAGAAACCTGTTGGGGGCGCCGCCATTGACGCTGTTGGAAAGGCCCTCCCTGCCGAGACACTCGAAGCATGCGAAGCTGCTGATGCAATCCTTTTTGGTTCTGTGGGGGGCCCAAAGTGGGAAAACCTCCCGCCGGAAGAGCAGCCCGAACGAGCTGCTCTCCTGCCTCTACGCAAACATTTTGCCTTGTTTGCCAATCTCCGTCCCGGAGTTTGCTTGCCAGCCCTGGTGCATGCATCCCCCCTACATCCTACAATCGTCGCCGATGGATTTGATATCCTGTGCGTTCGGGAACTCACAGGGGGCCTTTATTTTGGGCAACCCAAAGGCATTCATGAAGAGGACGGAGAAAAAGTTGCGGTGGATACAATGGTCTATCGCGAAAGCGAAATTTATCGCATTGCAGAGATTGCTTTTAACGCCGCTCGCTCGCGTTCTCAGCGCCTCACCTCCATCGACAAGGCGAACGTCCTGCAAAATAGCGTCCTTTGGCGACGGGTTGTCACGGATGTCGCAGCTCAATTTCGCGACGTTATGTTAAATCATCTGTACGTGGATAACGCCGCCATGCAGTTGATCAAAAATCCGAGAAGCTTTGATGTCATCCTAGCTGAGAACATGTTCGGAGATATCCTCAGCGACGAGTTGGCGATGGTCACCGGATCGCTCGGGATGCTTCCGAGCGCCAGTTTGGGCACGCGTACTACCTCAGGGGGACGGTTTGGCCTTTATGAGCCCAGCGGGGGCACAGCTCCTGATATTGCCAACCAGAATATTGCCAATCCTATTGCACAAATTCTTTCCGCAGCACTGCTTCTACGATATTCCATTGGCGCTTCTCAAGCGGCCGCAGCAATCGAAAACGCCGTTCGAGCCGCTATTGATCAAGGCCTTCGAACCGCTGATATTTGGACTCCAGAAACTCAGAAGGTCGGAACCGCGGAAATGGGGCAGGCCATTGTCGATCTCCTGTAGACGCTTATTGCCCCACTTGCACAAGTTACAAAAATTGCCATGAGATTTTATCGGTCTTTTTGGCCGCGGTCCGGCGGCTGCCCGATGCGAGGTGGCGGGAGCCGAGCACAGCAAATCCGGCGTTGTAAACTCAGTTTCCCTTGACTATCCCGGATGGGAATTACACTCTTCAATCGGTTTTCCTCTTGACAGTAAACTTTTTGAGCTGTTTGAACCAATTTTCGGGTATCTATAACGAGACTTTTTACTTAAATAACAAATGCTTGATAACGTATTAGGGTTCTTTTCGAATGATATTGGCATAGACCTAGGTACTGCGAATACCTTGGTATATGTAAAAGATCACGGGATTGTGCTTCGGGAGCCATCCGTGGTCGCTGTCCACCAAGGTACAAATAAAGTTCTGGCTGTTGGAGATGAAGCCAAACGCATGCTGGGGAGGACCCCAGGCAACATCGTTGCAATTCGACCGTTAAAGGATGGAGTGATCGCAGATTTTGAAATTACGGAGGAAATGCTGCGGCACTTTATCAGCAAGGTCCACAATCGCAGACGAATGGTGAGGCCGAGAGTCGTCGTCGCGGTGCCCAGTGGGATCACCGAGGTGGAAAAGCGTGCTGTAAAAGACTCGGCCACTCATGCGGGTGCGCGTGAAGTTTACTTGATTGAAGAACCGATGGCTGCGGCAATTGGGGTGGGGCTACCGGTGCAAGATGCCGCGGGAAATATGATTATTGATATCGGTGGCGGGACTACGGAGGTTGCCCTGATTTCACTTTCCGGAATTGTTTTTAGCCGAAGCGTTCGGGTTGCGGGAGATGAACTCGACGAAGCCATCGCTCAGTATATGAAACGCGCATATAATCTGATGATTGGCGAGCGGACTGCCGAAGAAATTAAAATCAAAATTGGATCAGCCTATAAATTGGAAAAGGAAGCCACCATGGAAGTGAAAGGCCGTGACCTAGTGGCGGGCCTTCCGAAAACTATCACGATTTCCTCTCAAGAAGTCAGGGAGGCGCTCACAGAGCCGGTTGCTACAATTGTGGACTCCGTTCGAATTACTTTGGAGCGGTGTCCTCCGGAACTTTCGGCGGATCTCGTTGACCGCGGATTGATCCTCGCGGGCGGCGGAGCGTTGCTTCGTGGGCTAGACAAGTTATTGTCCGAAGAAACCGGGCTTCCAGTGCACGTCGCGGAAGATCCTCTAAGTGCTGTTGCCGAAGGGACAGGCAAAGCCCTTCAGGAACTGAAATTTTTGCGAAAAGTAGCTTCCACAGACAAGGTGATCTCAGGTTAAGACTCAGCTATTGGAACAGCCTCTAAATGAGGCATGATACCAATCAATGAATTACCTGCTCAATACACGAGCTAAACCCAATGATTGTGCAGCGGTTCCAAAGACACGAAGTTTTGCGCCCGCTGAACAGCTTTTTATCTTTTCTGTTAAATTCATCTGAGCCATCAGAACGAACATTGTAAAAGTATAGCGAAACCCCTATAAAATGATAGCAACTTTGTGGGTCTTTTTCCCTCAGCCATTGTTGCGCAACCAAGTCCATATCATGGATATGGCCTTGCTTTTGCGCCGCGCCCGAAGAAAAAATACCCTCCTAATTTGTGATCATTTCATAGGGGTTTCGCTATAGATCTGCAGCATGCCTTTTGTAATCCCACATGCTTTATAAAAGCACATGAACAAAGTGAATGTCATCTTACTGGTTCTCGTCTTAGTGGCGGCGACAGCGCTCGCCAGTATGCAAGCGAGCTTTGTCCAAGATGCACAATCACGGTTTCTTTCCTTTCTTTCGCCATTTCTCAAAACAGGTAGCGCAATTCAACACGCTATCTCTTCCGACAGTTCATTTGAGTCCCTGACCCCAACCCAATTACGGCATCAGATCGCAGCCCTTTCCACTGAAAACGCGCGTCTCCGAGCAACTATACAGCTGATGCAAGATTTGCAGGAAGATAATCAAAAACTGCGCAAGGCACTCAATTATCGCAATCGATCGGTTTTCCGTCTGCTCCCTGCTCGAATCATCTCTCGCAATGCTACTACATGGTGGAGCACGGCGATTTTAAATCGAGGCTTTCAAGATGGCTTGGAAACAGACATGCCGGTGCTCACTGAGACCGGCCTAGTTGGTAAGATCACCACCGTTGCAAAGGATATTTCGACCGTTCTGCTTCTCACCGACGAAAATTGTAGAGTAGCCAGCGCAATTGAAGGATCACGCGAAAAGGGCATCACCGCCGGTCCCCGAGTTTCGGGCAACGTCCCGCCACTTTTAGAGCTCAATTTCCTTTCCAAGGACGCAAAAATTTCATCAGGCAACCGAGTCTACACAGCAGGGGTAAGCGGCGGTATCTTCCCATCCGGAATCCTTATTGGAACAGTCAAGGACTTTCACCCTAGAGATTTAGATGGACAAGCGCGTGTGGAACCCGCCGTCGATCTCTCCCACCTGGAAGACGTTTTCGTAGTAGTTGGAGTCAAATGAAATCCGGCCTCTTGTTGGTTGTCCTAGCGGTTGCAATTCTGATCGTTTTAGTAATTCAGGACTTCTTGCCGCCGCTTTCTGGTTTTAAAAACGCCCAAATACTCCTTGTTCCAGTGGTATTTACCTATGGAGCACTAGCTCTTCCCTTTCCAGGGATGCTTGCTTTGGCTGTATTCGCCGGATTGATCACCGACCTCTCGATCATCCAAATCGTCCATGACAAGGTTGAAATTCAGTTAGGCTCGTCTATTGTGATATATGCAATATTGGGTAGTATTATACAGGGAGTGCGCACGGCTTTTTTGAAAGGAGCCTGGTGGCTCCATCCTCCGCTGAGCGCTCTTTGCACATTGTTACTCCTTACCTTGCAATACCTTATGATCATGTTTCGGAGACAAAGCATTGTTTTTAATGAAGCAGTACTTTGGAAAATCTTGGTACCTACTGTGATCGCTTTTCTGATTTCCCCCCTTTTTGAGGCTCTTTTCGTTTTTATTGAACGAATCTTGCCAAATCCACACCGCTCTTCGCGAGGATATTAAGTTCAATGTTTCGGAGGAGGGCAACATTTCGACTGTATTTTTTAGGCGCGCTCACGCTGTTGGCGTTGGCTGTCGTCACCGCCAAGCTTTGGTATGTCCAGATTTTAAAGGGGGATGAGTATCGAATGCGATTGAACCTACGGTCTCAAGTCACCGTACGTATCCCGGCCGTACGCGGGGAAATCTGTGACCGCAATGGGATTCCCTTAGTCCAAAATCGCCCTAGTTTTGACGTGGACTTTTATCTCCCCAGCACCGTGCGTGCTTATAAACAGATCAATGGCCGGGTTCCGCAAACCACCTATCGCGCCACGGTTTATAATATGGCAAAAGATCTTTCCGAGGACGATGTGGTTACTGTTGTCAAGGAAAGCATCATCCCGCGGTTAGAGGATCTGGGCTTGGCTCAGGACTTTAACGCGCGGAAGTTACAGCTCCATTACAGACATAATGTCGAAGTCCCCTTCAGATACAGACGGGATCTTGACTTTGATACCATGGCCCGTTTTAGCGAAAATAATCTGCTCCTGCCCGGCGTAACGGTTTCGATGAATCCAGTCCGGTACTATGTATACGGCGCTTTGGCAGCACACCTTCTGGGATATGTAGGGGTACCTCGTGAGATCAACCGCGAAGAGGCCGCAAAATTCACCTATTACCAACCGGATATGGAGGGTAAATCTCAAATTGAGCTGTATGCAAACAACTGGTTGAAAGGAACCCCTGGCGTTCGAACTTTGCAGCGGAATGTGAAAGGAGCAACGGAAGGCGAAGTCGCCTTTACCCCGCCAAAAGTCGGTGACAATGTTCATCTTACGATCGATGCCCGGATTCAATATATTGCCGAAAAAGCCTTACGGAGTGTCACGCGGGCTGCGGCTGTCGTCGTCAATCCCAATAATGGCGACATTCTTGCGATGGCATCCGTTCCCTCCTTTGATCCCAACAAATTTATCCCTGTCATCAGTGGAAAAGACTGGGCAAATTTAATCAAGGATACCACTGATCCCCTGACAAACCGAGCCCTTGGTGCTTATGCACCGGGTTCGACATACAAAATTGTCACCTCACTTGCCGGTCTACACGCTGGGATCGGGCAGAAGAAATTCACCTGCACGGGGGGGGTCCAATATGGAAATAAATATATGCAGTGTTGGGTGACTCAAAAACATATGAAGCCTCATGGCACTTTAAACCTCGTTGATGCCCTTAAAGTTTCTTGTAACGCCTTCTTTTATCAGTACGGTAACGCTGCTGGCATCGAGCAGATTGATACTGTCGGCAACATGCTGGGGTTAGGGCAGAAAAGCGGCGTGCCGCTTTCCGGCGAATCGGCGGGCATTTTGCCTAGCCCGGAATGGCTGAAAAAAATCAGTCCCACGGAAAGGTGGTCTGGCGGCTATACCGCCAATGTCTCCATCGGCCAGGGGTTCGTCCTAGCCTCGCCGCTTCAGATGGCGCTGGTGACCGCCGCGGTGGCAAATGGGGGCACCGCTTATTACCCGCGCTTAATTGACCGCATTGTTTCTCCCGATGGTCACCTTGTCTTTCAGGAACCTCCAAAGGTGCGCTCAAACCTTCTTGAGGATGGTAAGATTACGGAAAATGATTTTCAGTTGGTGCGTAAAGGAATGTGGTCGGTGGTAAATGCTTCGGGGGGATCCGGAAGCAGGGCCCGGATCTCAGGCGCGGTGGTCGCGGGCAAGACGGGCACCGCTCAGTTTTGGCGGTCCGGCGTCAAAGACAATCGAGTGTGGTTCGTTGCTTTTGCTCCTTTTGACAAGCCAAAATATGCTGTATGCGTTATGGTGGAAGGGGCCAAGTCCGGCGGCGGGGTTGCGGCTCCAATTGTGGGTAATATTCTCCAGAATATAATCAATATGGAAAATGGGCAGGTGCCCAAATTAACCGTCCTTCCTCCGGCATCAGGGAGTTTTTCCCAGGTCGACTCGGTCAGTTATGCACAAAATGTGGCGGTGACGAGGAATACCGATCCGGAAAATAATGAAATTGTTGATGAAGAAACAGCCGACACGGCTGCGCCACCCGATTCTCGTGCTGTGGAACGTCGACAAGAACCCTCCCCCCGCCCCGATGTGAGTGATGAAGCCGATGCAGCTGGTCGTGTACGCAATCGACCGAAAAATAAACCAGGTTTTGGAAAACTTTTTGACTTCCTGCAACGCCAACCTAAGAAATCAAATCCTTAACCGGTTGCCAGCTCCCCTCTCCCCCTTAACTACCTTTGTGTACTTTTTTAACCCATTTTTTATTTTCCATGATTGAATCCGTGAAACGCTTTTTGGGCCTGAGTAAGAAAAAATCCGGCATCACTCTCATTATGAGCTGTGAAAAACTGGAAAAACGAGTTGCGCTCCTCGAAGGAGGCGTTCTTGAAGAATATACCTCAGAGCGAGAGACTGATCGCAATATCGTGGGTGCCATCTTTAAAGGCAAAGTCCGAAATATAGAACCGGGCATTAAGGCGATGTTTGTGGACATTGGATTTGAAAAAAATGCCTTCCTTCAGTTTTGGGATGCCATACCTGCTGCCCTGGACAATGAAATCGAGACCGTAGTCCGCAGCGGTAAAGAGCCAGCCAATCGAAAAAAAATCAGCGCAAAAGACGTTCCGTCCATTTACCCCATCGGTTCGGAAATTATGGTGCAAGTTAAAAAGGGTCCCATTAGCAATAAAGGGCCTCGAATCACAACTGATATTAGCTTGCCAGGCCGGTATTTGGTTCTGATGCCATTTAATGAGCAATGTGGAATCTCGCGAAAAATTGAAGACCCTAGGGAAAGAGAACGACTGCGGAGGATCTTATACAAGCTCCACCTTCCTGAAGGAATGGGAATCATTATCCGCACGGTGGGCCAAGGACAGCGCGAGCGATTTTTTGTCAGAGATCTCAGTCTTCTTTTAGACCAGTGGAAAGCCATTCAAGAAGGGATGAAGACTCAACCCGCCCCTTTCATGCTCTCCGCGGAACCCGATCTGATCGAGCGAACCGTACGCGATTTCCTCACGGACAGTGTGGATGCCGTCCATGTGGACGATATGAAGGCCTGTGAACGCATGCAGACGTTAATTAGCCATGTTTCCAAACGGGCCCGCAGCAAAGTGCACTATTATAGCAGCGCACAGCCCATTTTCGAGAGTTTTGGAGTTCAGAAGCAAATCGAGAACGCTTTCTTGCGCCAAGTCTGGCTGCCTTGTGGCGGCTACATTGTCATTGATGAGACTGAGGCCATGATCGCAATAGATGTGAATACAGGACGCAATAAAGGAACGAAGGACATGGAAAAAACCATCCTTCAAACCAATTTGGAAGCGGCCGACGAAATTGCTCGACAGCTGCGCCTTCGGAACATCGGAGGCATTATTGTAGCTGACTTCATCGACATGAAGAATCGGAAAGATCAGCATACCGTCTATCAACGCCTGCGAGAACGCCTAAAACGCGATAAAGCGCGCACTCATGTCCTGCCAATTTCTCCGCTAGGCCTTATGGAGATGACCCGCCAGCGCGCTCAGGAAAGCCTGGCAAGCACGCACTATTTAAGTTGTCCCTATTGTCACGGTCGCGGCTGCATTAAAAGCCCCACAACGATGAGCGTTGAGCTACAGCGGGCTCTTCATTCCATCATGCGAAAACATGGAGAGGCCGTACATGAATTTAAGGTGATCGTACACCCCGACCTTCTCAACCGACTGCGCACCGCAGATGAAGAGCTTCTCTTAGATATCGAACGTCGTTACGCAGCTCGTTTGAGCTTTAGACCCGACCCTACCTTTCACCACGAAAAATTCTCCGTTCTCAACGCCTTGACCAACGAGGAGCTCAAGCCTTAGTTGGGTCCTCAACCACGTTCAAAAGTGATGCAAACGAGTGGCAAAAAGGTGCCGGATGCTTTTCAGCCCTTTTTCAGGATGTACTATCGCTATACTCTTCCGACGAGCGGAGGAGGGTCACAAATTGAGGCGGGCCACTAGGTCCTCCAATGGCATTTGTAGCCCGATATAAAATTCCCCAAACGACGCGTAATCCGCACTCACGGCATCAAACCGCATCTCATAGACGACGGATTTAATATCTGAGGTCGTATGGGCAAAAAGGCTGACCCCCCATTCGTCATCGTCCAAACCCGTGGATCCCGTGATCAGTTGCCGGACCTTGCCGGCATAGGCCCTTCCCACACGAGCATGGCCTGCCATCAGTTTTTTTCGGGATTCAAAGTCCAAACCAAACCAGTTTTGCCCTAAATTTCGGCGTTTAGACATCGGGTAAAAACAAAATACCGGCCAATCGGCCAAATTAGGATACAAACGGTCCTTGCCATATTTTTCCATCCGAGCCTTAAAATCGGCGATTTTTGCCCGGAATTCGGGAGAATCGGCCTTGAGGATTCCCTCTGCTTCCAATCCGGCTGCGTATTCCTCCTCGGTGGTTGCGTACTCACTTAACTCAGTGAGAGAGAGCCAGCTAAAGGTAGGAACCAGCACTTCCGGGCCTAAGGAAGCCGTCAATTGTTTCACACTCCAGTCAGCAACATGGAGATCCGGACAAGTCAACATAAAGCCGACGTCCGCCTTGGTGCCCACCATGCTGAAAATCAGGAGCTGAACGTTTGGTTTTGATCGGATCTCCTTGACCAAATCAGAGATATATTCCTTGGCAGCAGCCTGTTCCTGATCAGAAAAAGAGCCCCATTGGGCGCGATCGAGGCGGTAAAAAAGATGCAGAGCATGCCAACCTTGTTCAGGAACTATTGGATGAGAGATAGCCATAGACCCCAAAATTTGACGGGATGGATAGAAAAAACAATTGCAATCCCCGTCCTC
>PSRL01000116.1 GCA_003176035.1 Verrucomicrobiota bacterium | reverse complement strand
GCCTTGCGCTACTCGACGACTGAGCAACGCAGGCGCCGGATGCTTTTCAGCCCTTTTTCAGGGCGTACTACCTAGTAGTCCCTGAAGAGGGCGCCGCCTTGGGGATGAGTGGTCGGAATAAAATTTCGAAGGAGAGAGAGGCGTGGGAAAAATCGGAGACAAAAACAAGGATTTGCTCCATCCATCTCCGGAAGATCCAAGCTACCACATTTCGAGAGATTTTGTGTGCCCTCAAGCCAGGCAATTTGTGCATCAATTTCGTCGGAGCGCTTGTTGGACTGCAAATGAATTCCTGATGATATCCAGGGCGCGTTGGCCGGATACTACTTTATTGCTGACGTAATCTAAATTTCCATCACATCCAATGAAAGCGATGCCAAAGCGCTCGGTGATCCCGTAGGAACTGGCCACTCGAACTCCATTGGAAACAATGATGTAAGGAACGTTCGAAGGAATACGACCCGGACTTTGCGTAAAGGCGACAAATGCCAACACGCGCGCTGTCCCCAGGGCTTGATAAGCGCTCTGGATCTCGCGCAGTTGGCTCCGAAAACTATAGTCCTTCACATTGGGAGTCACGATAAGGATCACAGGACGCCCATTGAGGCTGTAAAGCGTGGAAGTGGAGTGGTCAATATTTTGCCAGGTAAAGTTGGGAGCCGGTCGGACGACATTCGCAAGGAGGGTGACTGGCAGAAAGACGAAAATAAGAGCGGTTTTTAGAAAAGTCTTCACATGGGGAATCTAAATTTTCATCAATTCGGCCTCTTTGCTTCCAACCTGCTTGTCTACTTGTTCGATAAAGCGATCTGTCAGTTTTTGAATTTCTGTTTCCGCAACGCGGAGATCATCTTCAGTGAGCTTGCCTTCTTTTTGTAATTTTTTTGCGGTTTCCATGGCTTCACGTCGGCAAGCACGAATCCGCACGCGAGATTCCTCAGCGATTTGTTTGACGGTACGAGTCAATTCCTTACGGCGTTCTTCGGAAAGCTCTGGAATGGGAATTCGAATGAGCTTTCCATCAACTGCGGGAACGATGCCGATTCTGGATTCATTGAGAGCGCGCTCGATGTCCCGCACTGTGGCACCATCGAAAGGCTGGATCAAAAGTAAGCGCGGTTCAGGGGCGGTGATGAGTGCCAGCTGTTTGAGTTTCATGGCAGTCCCATACGCTTCCACATCCAGGCTTTCCACCAGCGAGGGGGAGGCCTTGCCGGTGCGGATAGTCGCGAATTCGTGGGACATGTAGGCAAGGGCTTTTTCCATCCCTTCTTCGGCTGTAAATAGTGCTTCTTCCAGGGTCATATTTTGGATTTATGAGATGATATTGCGTAAAAAAAGAGAGCTTGTTGGCTAAAATTGGCTTTTTGTGCTTGGTTTTTTAAAAGTGGCGTAATCTCAGTTATGAGAGTCGGAAACGAGAGTTCCAATAGGCTCTCCCATCACCGCTTTGTGGATATTTCCTGCCTCGAATAGGTCGAATACAATGATGGGAATGTTATTGTCCATGCAAAGACTAAAAGCTGTGGAATCCATCACGGCAAGGCGACGCGAAATAGCATCCTGATAGGTAATATTGATAAAACGTTGCGCATGAGGATGAGTTAATGGATCGGCATCATAGATTCCATCTACCTTTGTTGCTTTTAGAATCACCTGAGCACCGATTTCATTTGCCCGCAGCGCCGCAGCGGTATCTGTGGAGAAGTACGGATTACCGGTCCCAGCGACAAATATCACAATTCGACCGCGTTCTAAGTGACGCATAGCCCGGCGTAGAATAAAGGGCTCGGCCACGTTGTTCATTTCGATAGCGGTTTGTAAACGAACTGTGCAGCCAATTGCCTCGAGCGTGCTCATGAGAGCCATGCCATTAATCACGGTGGCAAGCATACCCATATAATCCGCAGTCACCCGATTCATTCCCCGATGGCTTGCTGACAAACCACGCCAAATGTTCCCTCCTCCTACCACAATGGCCACTTCGACTCCCAGTTCTTGAACCTCTTTCACTTGGTGGGCGATATCCGCAACTATTTGCGGGGAAACACTATCTTTACTTCCCGACTCACGAAGGGCTTCGCCGCTCAATTTAAGAACTATGCGGCGGTATTTGGCACTGGCTACCACTGGACTCATCGGGTTCAACATATAGCGAGAATTCTACAACGAAACACCTCTAAATCATCACATCTTTGTCGTTCTTTTTTCCTCAGACTGGAGGAAAAAATTCCAGCCAACGTTGGGCTGTTGCGGGAACAGCCGACGGGGCGGACTGCCGAGCAAAGTCCGCAGCCCCCTGCGGGCTACGACCGGGCTGGGAGTCAAGCGCATCAAATCCGTAATCATTTAGAGGTATTTCGCTATAGGGCCCTCGCTATCAAAGCTACATCATGCGCACTTGCAAAGGGAAATGTTCTGATCGTTAGAACATTGCAGCTATTTTTGGGTCAACCGAAAGGCTCCTCGGCGCTGCTGAAAGCCAATTATAATAAGAAAACACTCAAATGAGGTCAGTATTTCACTTAAGGAACGTTCCTTTTAGACAAGGATGTCCTCGGGCAAATTCCGCGGCTGCCATAGGCTTGCGTCCTTCCAGTTGGACCTGGCAAAGTAATAAGCTGCCGTGGGATGTTTGAATTTCAACTCCTTCTTCTCCGACGTGTAAAATTTCTCCCGGCCTTCCGCAATAGCCATCGCCTTGACGAGGTTGGGCTTCGAGGATGCGCAGCCGCTGAGGTACCGTATCTTTTCTTGCCCACCAACAAAAGGTTCCTGGCCAGGGATGCATTGCGCGGATTTGACGATCCAAATCTTCCGCTGATCGATGCCAGTCAAGAGCTGCGTTTTCCTTAATCAATTTCGGGGCGTAGGTCACCAAATTGAGGTCCTGTGGCGATCGGGGCGCCGCCTCTTGCTGAAGAAGTTCCAATGCTTTTGTTAATGCATTAGGCGCAACTTGAGCTAAGCGATCGTGCAATTGCCCGCCGGTTTCCCGAGGGAATATGGGAATCCGTTCCTTTAGGAGGATGTCACCGCTATCCAGTCCCTCGTCCATATATATGACCGTGACACCTGTTTCGCTGTCGCCTGCCAATAGGGCCGCGTGAATGGGAGATGCCCCCCGGTGTCGAGGCAGCAAAGAAGCGTGGAGGTTTAAACAGGCAATTTTTGGGAGTTGCAAAATGAGCTTGGGTACAATTTGGCCGTAAGCCATCACCACAATCAAATCAGGCTCTAATGCCAATATTGGTTGGGCGTCAGTCCGTAACTTTTCGGGCTGGAGTACAGTTATATCCCTAGCTTGAGCGAATGCTTTGATAGGAGACGGGCGGACTTCAAGATTTCTTCCCGCCGGGCGATCCGGTTGGGTGACCACCGCCACCACTTCGTGCTGCTGCTTGGAATCGAGGAGAGTGGCCAACGTAGGGATCCCAATTTCCCCCGTTCCCATATATACAATTCTCACTTCAGTATTCTATGAAACCCGACTCCTTGCCTTCAAATGGAAATGAGCGCGTCTTTTTCTCGCACAATATGCGTCACAATCTCCAACAGAACTTGAATAGGAGCTTGGGTAGCATCGATATTGATAATCAGTTCCGGCGGGTAGAAATCTAAAATTGGTTTGGAAAGCTTTTCGTAAGTCTCCAGACGGTGTCGAATGAGTTCTTCGCTGGCGTCATCCAGTCGATTGTCTTTGAGAGCTCGTTTTTTCAATCGAGCGATGAGTTTGCTCCTATCCGGACAAGAAAGATGGAAAACACGGCACACCTCTATCACTTCCGACATCAACTCGGCTTGTTTGAGGTTGCGCGGAATGCCATCCAGAACCAAAAAATCAATGTCCGGCTTAAATTCATGTGATTCCACGCTTTGTTCAATACGCACCCGCCAGAGCTTGACCGTTAATTCGTCAGGAACAAGTTCTCCTTTGCTAGAATATTTTAAGAATTCTTGGCCTAAATGGGTTCGCGTGTCGATGGAGCGAAACACATCTCCACAGGGAAAATAAAAAAATCTCGGCACATGTCCGAGGACCTTTCCTTGGGTCCCTTTTCCACTCCCAGGGGCACCAAAGATCAAAAACGTGCGGTAGCGATCTGGCGTCATAATATTGTTTCCTTTTAGAGTTTTCGGCCGCAGATGCAATACTTCCAAAGGAAGTAGGACCTTCTCCCCAAACCTAGGAAGGCCGGCTCCAAAATTTCTGGCAACGCCGGTCTTCCTAAGTTTTGGGAGGTGGTTCCAGTCAGCTGGATTTGGGGGGACGCACAGGCTGTCATTTGCAAGTTACTGGCATCCGGTATAATATATGCATGAGCCGAGGGGCAAAAATTTTTGAAAGACCTTATTAAGTACGCGTTGAGAGGCATCGTCAGCAACAACGTATTGTCATGGTGCTCGAGAAAAAAGGGGTTCAATCATGATGAAAATCGAAAAATCGATAGAAGCTGAAGGAGAGAACGCTCCCCTGATCAAGGTTCTTGCCGGCCTCATTCAGGGCGCTTACGAACGAGGGGCAAGCGATCTGCATTTCGAACCGATGGAAGGCTACTTTCGTGTTCGGCTGCGGATTGATGGTGTTCTTCAAGAGCTTCAAAATCTTCCACCAGCTCTCCATGCAAGTCTGATCAGCCGACTGAAAATTATGAGCGGCACGATGGACATTGCCGAGAGACGCCTCCCACAAGATGGCCGAATTCGCTTTCAATTAAGGAATCACAACAAATTCCTGGATCTCCGCGTCTCAGTCATCCCTACCCTCTATGGAGAAAGTGCTGTCATCCGCCTTTTAGACGTTTCCTCTCTGGCGCTCAGTTTGGCTGAATTAGGTTTTCTTGACGACGACCAAGAGAAATTCGAACGGATCATTCGATCGGCTAATGGAATGGTGCTCATTACCGGGCCAACTGGTTCGGGCAAAACGACCACCCTCTATGCTTGTTTGCAAGCCATAAACAAGTCGGATCAGAAACTGATTACTGTGGAAGACCCGATAGAATATCAAATTGCCGGTATCAACCAAGTTCAAGTGCAACCCGCAATCGGCATGACCTTTCCCGCTGCTCTCCGATCCATTCTGCGGCAAGCTCCAAATATTCTCATGATCGGAGAGATCCGAGACTACGAAACGGCTCACATCGCAATCCATGCAAGTCTCACCGGCCATCTTATTTTTTCCACCCTCCATACCAATGATGCCACTAGCGCTATAGCACGACTCATCGATATCGGCATCCCGTCTTTTCTGATTGCCGGTTCCGTACGGGCTATCATTGCACAACGACTCGTGCGTCGCCTTTGTCCTTCTTGCAAGGAACCTACCAGCTTTTCCAAATACGAACGTCGCTTTTTAAATGTCGATTTCAAGAGCCGGGACCTAAGAACCTCAAAATCGGTCGTACCCATGACCGCAATGGGTTGCAGCCTTTGTCACGGCAAGGGCTACCAAGGACGCATGGGCATCTTCGAGATTCTGATCTTAGATGACGAATCCCGGCACCTCATCAATCAGGGAGCTTCCACATTACAATTGCGCCTTCATGCCCGCAAAGCGGGAATGCGAACGCTTGCGGAGGATGGACTCGAAAAAATTTTCGCTGGTTGGACCACTGCTCAAGAAGTCATTGCCTCCACTTTAAGGGAAGAAGAATATGAATCCGCGATGGATTGCTAATCTTCTCGTTCATAATGGGACGCTGAGCCAGCAAGTCGCCTCTGATTTATTCAAAGAAGCTTCCCTCCATTCGAAGCGTATGGATACCATAATCTTTGAACGCAAGCTTCTCACTCACGAAAAGTTTTATCAGAGCCTTTCGGAGGCGCTCGGTAAGGTTTATTATGATATCTCAAATTTTGAGCCAGCGCCGGAAACGCTTCAGCTAATTCCAGCCCGTTTTGCACAGCTCTATGGGACTTTACCTCTTTTTGTTCAGGATCAAATTCTTTTTATTGCCCTCAGCGACCCTTCCAACTCTCTGGCACTCGAAAATTTGCGCTTTGCTTTGGACGTTCACTTTGAACAGGTTCTCGCCGATGTGGATCGGGTAGACTCCCTTATTCGGATTCATTATGGCTGCGAAAAGCCTGAACCCTATTTCGCAAAAGAGGGACCGCCTAAAAACAGTGCCTCCGATCTCTCGCCGTACTTTTCATTTCCGGATAGCGAATCGGCGCCAATCGCTCAATTTGTTCACTTGATTTTGGAAAAAGCCATTCAAAGCCGAGCAAGCGACATCCATCTTGAACCATTTGAAGCCGAACTAAAGATTCGTTACCGAGTAGATGGTACGCTCTATGCAATGGTCTCGCCGCCGCCACATCTTGCGCCAGCTCTCATTTCATATGTTAAGGTATTGGCAAATTTGGATATCTCCGAACATCGAATACCCCAAGATGGGCGCATCCAACATATTTTAAATGGACGTTCCATCGATCTCCGAGTTTCCACCCTCCCCACAGTCTTTGGAGAAAGCACTGTGCTGCGGATATTGGATCGCGCTGCTCTTGACCTAGACCTGGAGATGCTGGGAATGCCCCAAGAGATTTTCCGTTCTGTAATGGAAACCGTCCAGAAACCCAATGGCATTTTTATTGTTACAGGTCCCACTGGCTCCGGCAAGACAACGACTCTCTATTCTTGTTTGCGTAAGATCAACACAATCGGCGCCAAATTGCTGACAGTCGAGGACCCTGTGGAATATGAAATTGATGGGATTGTCCAGGTGCCAATCCAAGAAAATATTGGCTTAACTTTTTCGAAGACACTTCGTGCATTTCTTCGCCAGGACCCTGATTGCATTATGATAGGGGAAATCCGAGATCAGGATACCGCGCGAACTGCTGTTCAGGCAGCTTTAACCGGTCACCTAGTGCTTAGTACCCTTCACACTAATGACACGGTAAGTACTATTACACGCCTGTTGAATTTTGGCATCGAGCCATTCTTGATTTCAGCCACTCTTGAGGGTGTGCTTGCTCAGCGTCTCGTTCGGAAAATTTGTCCCCATTGCCGCACTTCCCGTAAATCGCCCCTGGAAGAGCAGAGCTTTTATTATGGAAAGGGCTGCCAAGTTTGCAATCACACCGGTTATCTCGGTCGAAAGGGAATCTTTGAGTTCCTTACGCTGACTAGTCCCATTCGTGAGCTGATTAACGATCGTTGCGCAGAAACTATGATTCGGAAAAAAT
Organism: Verrucomicrobiota bacterium; assembly: GCA_003176035.1. GTDB lineage: Bacteria > Verrucomicrobiota > Verrucomicrobiia > Chthoniobacterales > Xiphinematobacteraceae > Xiphinematobacter. Next base: position 183 of record PSRL01000116.1, on the reverse strand, counting down.
CCAAAGAGCTAGGCCTGACCACTCTCAAAGAAGAAGGCCTTCGCGCAGTCTGCGCAGGTCATTCCACGGTGGAAGAAATTACAAAATATACTTAGAACCTAGAGCTTAACTAGTCGTCCCTGAAAAAGTCCTTTTGGCTAGAAAGCATCAATGTCCGGAGGCAATTTGGTAACGAAATTTCGA
>PSRL01000043.1 GCA_003176035.1 Verrucomicrobiota bacterium | reverse complement strand
TGCATGGTAAATGGTGCGGGCCTCGCTATGTCCACCATGGATATCATCAAATACCATGGTGGGGAGCCGGCAAATTTTCTGGACGTGGGAGGTGGAGCGAACGAGGAGCAAGTGACCGAAGCTTTCAAAATTCTTGTCAGCGATAAAAAGGTAAAGGCTATCTTGGTGAACATTTTCGGTGGAATCATGCGTTGCGACATTATTGCACAAGGGATTATCAATGCCGTACGTGCGGTCAGTTTGCCAGTGCCCCTTGTTGTCCGTCTGGAAGGCACAAATGTGGATCTGGGCAAAAAACTCCTTCAGGAGTCGAATCTTCCTATTATCGCCGCGGAGGGTTTAACAGACGCCGCTCAAAAAGTAGTTCAGGCGGCTCAGGCATAACTCAGCTCATTTACATTTAACTTTTTAAAATCATGGCAATTCTGGTCGATAAAAATACCCGTTTACTTGTGCAAGGAATTACCGGAAAGTCCGGCGGTTTTCATGCGCGAGGATGTATGGAATACGGAACTAACGTCGTTGCAGGGGTTACTCCTGGTCGGGGAGGGGAGATGTTTGAATCTAAAGTACCTGTGTTTGATACTGTGGAAGAAGCTCGCAAGCGTACTGGTTGCAATGCGACAATGATCTTCGTGCCTGCTCCCTTCGCAGCGGATGCCATCCTGGAGGCGGCAGCGGCTGGCGTTGAGCTGATTGTCTGCATTACGGAGGGAATTCCGGTGATCGACATGATGCGGGTGAAAGAAGGTTTGCGCGATAAGAACTCGCGGTTGATTGGTCCGAACTGTCCGGGCATCATTACTCCCGGCCAGTGCAAAATCGGAATTATGCCGGGCTACATTCATCAGCCGGGCCCCATCGGCGTCATTTCTCGATCAGGGACGCTGACCTACGAAGCCGTTTGGCAACTCACTTCACGCGGATACGGACAAAGTACCTGTATCGGTATCGGGGGAGATCCCATCAATGGGACCTCGCATCTCGAAGCACTGCGCTTACTGAATGACGATCCTCAAACCGAAGGCATCATTCTGATCGGAGAAATTGGTGGCGCTGCTGAAGAGGAAGCCGCTGCATGGGCTGCACAAAATTGTAAAAAACCAATCGCCGCCTTTATTGCGGGATCAACCGCCCCGCCAGGACGCCGTATGGGACACGCAGGTGCCATCATTGCCGGAGGCGTCGGCACCGCGCAAGGCAAGATTGCAGCATTGAAAAAAGCGGGCATGGAAGTTGCGGAATCGCCCGCAGATATGGCCGAAGCTTTGAGCCGCGCCTTGAAAAGGTAGCAGGAACTGGTTTATTCTATACTGAGTACAAATGGCTTCTGTTCGCTTTTTACCATCACAGCGAGGCGCACTGTTTTGAATGTTTCAAGAGACGAACCCCGCGTACAATAGATTTAAACTTCATATTTACCATGTCGACCATAGCCAAGGGACTTAAAGGGATCGTTGCGAATAGCACCGCCATCAGTGATGTTCTTGGAGAAGAGGGAATACTCGTTTATGCAGGTTACGATATCAATGAACTTGCAGGAAATGTCAGCTATGAGGAGATCATTTATCTTCTCTGGTACGGCGAACTGCCCAATCAATCCGAACTTAGCAAACTCCGAACCAGTCTAGGCCGCTCCCGCCAAATTCCACAAAAAGTCATTGATTTTGTCGCTAACGCTCCGAAGGAAGCCAATCCGATGGATATCTTGCGAACGGCGGTTTCCATGTTGGGATTATACGACTCAGTCAATGGCGACGACGCTGGGGCAAATCGTGAGAGAGCCGTTTGCATTACCGCCGGCATAGGTGTCATAGCCGCTTACTTTCATCGCGTCCGCCAGGGAAAAAGTTTGCCCCCTATCCGTTCCGACCTTGGTGAAGCCGCACATTTCCTTTATTTATTGAATGGTGAAGAGCCAACGGAGGAAGCAGCTAAAACGCTTGATCTTGCTTATGTGCTTCACGCCGATCATGGGATGAATGCTTCCACATTTTCCGCGCGTGTTACCATTTCCACTCTGAGTGACATATACTCCGCAGTGACCTCTGCAATCGGCACGTTGAAAGGCCCCCTACATGGGGGAGCTAATGAAGGCGTGATCCATATGCTGCTCGATATCAATAGCCCGGATCGTGTGGACGGGTGGATAAAAGAGCAGCTCGACCAACACAAAAAAATTATGGGCATTGGTCACCGCGTCTATCGAACGCTAGACCCCCGCGCACCGCATTTACAGCAGATGGCCATAAAACTTTGTGATAAAATCGGTGAATCAAAATGGATTCAAATGGCTGAGCGGATCGCCGCTATCATGAAGGAACAAAAAGGGTTAAATGCCAATGTCGATTTTTATTCAGCTATCGTCTACTATTCACTAGGGCTGCCTACCGACATGTTTACGCCCATTTTTGCAATCGCCCGAACCTCCGGATGGATCGCTCACATTCTGGAACAATTGGCCGATAATACCCTATACCGCCCCCTCAGTGAATATACGGGCCCTGCGGTTGGGAAAAAGGTATTACCGATCAGCCAGCGCTGACTTCCTCAGCACTGAGAGCATTAATGACCTAGCACTAACTTCGTTAAATAAAAATTGAATCGGACAATTGGGTCAAAATGCCGCAAATTTCTAAAAATACAACAGGTCGTTTTCTGGGGCTTCAGGGCAAAAAAAACAGAAAATCCGGCAATGTCTGTTTACTTAACGAAGTAGTGCTAACCTATTTGTTATCAGCTTAAAAAATTGCTCGGGGGAGGCTGCCTCGGTAGCGGTCGAATGGCCCTGGTTTTTGCGTTGCATTGAAGGGCCGTGGGCCACGACAATACCGCCTTCAGTTGAAATTCGGCCCCAATGGATCGGAGGATTTGGCCTTTAAAAACTCGCCGGAACAAAAATTCCCTAAATTCCTCTATATTTTATAGTTTTTTCGCTATAAAAAGCAAGCGACGAAGCCGATCATGAACTTCTCCACATTGTCGGACGCGGATTTCTATGCTTTAATTGAAGCACGGCATCCGGAGCCCTTTCGATTTCTCGGATTTCATCCTTTAAAAAGCGGTGCTGTGGCGCGGGTCTTTCGACCCGATGTTGCTGAAGTTATTTTACTGGATCGGAAAAACTCTTCGCGTGTTTTCCCTCTGCCTAAGATACATCCGGTGGGTTTTTTTGAAAAATTCCTTCCCGACCTCCAAGAGCCATTTCCCTACATTTTGGAACTTGCCGACCCTTGCGGTAAGCGCTGGCGTGAATATGACCCCTATTCCTTCGGTCCTATTCTCAAGGAAGCGGATATCTATGCCTTCCGAGAGGGAATTCATGTGGAGATTTATAAGAAACTGGGAGCTCATCTCTTGGAGCGGGAGGGAGTTTCCGGGGCTCATTTTGCTGTCTGGGCTCCCCATGCCCAAAGGGTAAGCATTGTTGGCGATTTTAACCAATGGGATGGCCGTCGTCACTGTATGCGAAAATTGAATGCATCGGGTCTCTGGGAGATTTTTCTTCCCGGCGTCTATGAAGGGAAACATTACAAATTTGAAGTGCGAACCGCTGACGGAACCACACTCTTGAAAACGGATCCTTTTGCGGCCTTTGCTCAACATGACACACAGACCGCCTGCATTGTTTATGATTTAACCCGCTTCGTTTGGAGTGACGCCGAGTGGATGCGGAACCGCGCAAAACGCGATATTTACCGAACACCTTTCAGCACCTACGAAGTCCATTTGGCTTCCTGGAAGCGTACCGAAAACGATCGACCCTTCAGCTACGTGGAATTGGTTGAAGAACTCATCCCCTACGTAAAAAAAATGGGGTTCACCCACATAGAGCTCATGCCCATTATGGAACACCCTTTCGATGGTTCTTGGGGCTACCAGCTTGTCAATTACTACGCACCAACCAGTCGGTTTGGAACACCGGACGAGTTTCGGTACTTTATTGATCAATGCCATCTTCAGGAAATCGGCGTGATTCTGGACTGGCCACCGGGTCATTTCCCGAAAGATATTCATGGTTTAGCTCGCTATGATGGCACTTGCCTTTATGAGTACGAAGACCCTCGCATTGGTGAGCATAAAAACTGGGGAACGCTCGTTTTCAATTATGGTCGGAAGGAGGTCACAAACTTTCTCATGGCAAATGCGATTTTTTGGCTCAATGAATATCACGTAGATGGCCTGCGTGTGGATGCGGTGGCGTCGATGCTATATTTGGATTATTCACGCCAACCGGGCAAGTGGGTTCCCAATCATCTGGGAGGACATGAAAATTTAGAGGCAATTCAATTTCTAAAAAATTGTAACGAAGTCTGCTGCAAACATCATCCAGGCATTCTTATGATCGCTGAAGAATCCACAACGTGGCCCGGAATCTCACAGCCTGTCCATCTCGGTGGCGTGGGATTTGGTTTCAAATGGAATATGGGTTGGATGAATGATTCTCTTCGTTACATGGCTCGCGATCCGATTCATCGAAGATTTCACCAACAAGAAATCATATTTTCCTTAGCCTACGCATTTAGCGAACACTTTATTCTCGTTCTTAGTCATGACGAAGTAGTTCATGGAAAAGGTTCTTTGCTCGGTAAGATGCCAGGAGATGTTTGGCAAAAGTTTGCCAATCTTCGCATGTTCATAGCTTGGATGTGGGCTCATCCGGGTAAGAAGCTTCTTTTTCAGGGCGGCGAATTCGGCCAATGGAATGAGTGGTCTTATGCCCGAAGTTTGGACTGGCACCTCCTCTCCTCTCCGATGCACCAAGGATTACAACGGCTGGTCCAACATCTGAACCGACTCTATGTCAGCGAACCGAGTCTGTATGAATGTGATGACTGTGCTGATGGTTTTGAATGGATCGACTATAAGGATTCAGACCGCAGTATTTGGTCATTTTTGCGAAAAACTTCAAGAGATGAGCCAATTCTCTTCATTGTTAACGCAACGCCGGTGATTCGCTATGGCTATCGAGTGGGAGTTCATCGCGCTGGATGTTATCGGGAAATCTTAAATACCGATGCGGAAATTTACGGAGGAGGAAATGTCGTTAATACAAATCGGTGTTGTACTCAATCGATCGCTTGGCAAGGCAAAGAACATTCGATTTGCGTAGAACTTCCTCCTCTTTCCCTCCTCGCATTTAAAGCCTGTTAATGGTATACTGCTCTCCATTATGCTGTATTCGAATACAATTGAGCGGATAAAGCGCAACTCTGACTCGGAGATTTTTTTTCTGACAATCAAAGCGGTTCCCGACAGAAAAAATCCGCAAGAGGACGCGATGAGTGGTATTCAGGGAGCATATGTGAATTGTTATATCAATGCTGACTCTCTTTGCGAAGCTGAAGAAAGGGCGGTCGATCTCATTAGGGAAGTCGATTGGCATCCAATAACACTTCTTCGTTGGCAAATCCTCTGCAAAGGGTGTTACCCCGAACTGGGGGCTCCCGATTTTGAGGAGTTGAGCGCCAGTATGGATGAGGCCTTCTCATTCGGAAACAGCATGATTTTTTACCAATGGTCTCAAGAAGACGAGGAGGATGACGGGAAAGAAAACGATTCCGAAATCACCTTTGCTTATTGCCAGTTGATGAAAAGGTAATTCTGCAATTTATTTAGTTGAGTCTGAAAAAAGCGTTTAAGCTAGTAAACATCCATGTGTGCGGGTATTTTGACAGTAAAATTT
>PSRL01000152.1 GCA_003176035.1 Verrucomicrobiota bacterium | reverse complement strand
CATCTCAAAACATTGCTGGCGGCTTTGAACCAAGAGAGCCGGGGAAGGAAAGAATTTCCCCGCCGCCTGATCGTGCCCAATGGAGCCAAAGATTCGTTCGTCAACGTCGACGAGATCGAATGGGTCGAGGCTGCGGATTATTATGCATGCCTTCATGTGGGCTCAAGGAGCCTGATGCTGCGTGAAACCATCAAGCAGCTGGCGGAGACCCTGGATCCGGCCAAGTTCGTTCGTATACATCGGTCCGCAATCGTGAATATTGCGCAGGTGCGGGAAATCCTTCGCGAAGGCCGCAGTGAAGGCTGGGTGCTTCTCGCCGGTGGACACCGGCTGAAGATGAGCAAAGCTGGATGGGACGCGCTTGTCGCCGCCACCCGTTCCGCATCTTCCTGAAGCCGGATTCGGTCCGGTTCGAACTTATTCAACAAGCTGAAGCGTAAGTCCGATGCGAACTCCGTTCACCAGGACCGTGCTTTTGTTGATCAGATCCTGGCTTGTGATCTTGTTCTCGACAAAAGCGCGCATCGAGTCCATGGGGCAGATGTACTCGATGGTTTCACTCTTCTCCGCGCCCAGATTGTTGAGCACGGAGAAATGGAGACCGTCATATGAGGCATCCGTGGGAAGCTTTTTCGAGATACCTTTCAGCTCGGGTGCGAGAAAGAGATCGAAACTTTGGGCGGCCCTTTTATAAATGGACGATTCGGCTTTCTCGAACGAGAGGGTATTCTGCATGGTGAAATGAAGAAGCTTTTGATCGCCGTCGGTCTCCGGCAGGGGCCCGTCGGAGGGCAAAGTTGCCTGATCCGCCGACGTTGGCATGGAGGCCGGCCTGGTTCTCGAAATGGCCGGAGTCAACGTCGGTTCTGTATCGACAGCACGCCTGAGACTGTCAGACACCGACGACGACCAATCGTCCTCCGCCTTTGGAGGGGCAGGCTGTTCGGCGGCCTCGAGGATGTGCGGATCGCGCTGTCCCAACTCCAATCCGAAGGGCTTGGCATTCACGTAAATATCCGACCGGTCCACAATCTCCTGGATTTCGGCGTTCGTCCTGGCTTTCGCGAGCGCAAATGCCTCGTCGCGACTGAAGACGGCGGTCAGGACCTCGTGCCCCTCGAAATCGTAGGATGCTCTGGAATCTCGCGCATCATAGAGAACTTCAAACCCGATGCCGTCGTAATCACTGCTTTGCGGGATTTGGCTTGTGACCAGGCGGAGGATGGGCAGAATCGCTTCCTGCATTACCTGGGTGGCGCGGGCGTTTCGAGTTAGCTGCATGGAGTCATAGGCGACTCTGTAGAATCCGGAAATCTTCAACACCACGCGCTGCTGGAAAGACACAAACTCGATGCCATTGGAATCCAGCGCCGCCCGTTGTCCGGGCTTCGCATCGAGATAGCGGGCGAGGCGAAAGGTAAACGGGAAATCGCTTTTACCAATTGACTGTTGAAGCGAGACAAGCCGCTGCAGATATTTCTGTTCATCGGCTTTGGCCCGCGGGTTCGCGATTTCCGTAGGGCTTACCTGACTGAACGCCGATGTTACCGCGGCAAAGAGCACTCCCCCGAACAGAAGCCTGCTCACGAGGACATCCGATGTGCAGGTAAATTTCATAAAGGTTTACTCCCTGAACTTGTGTTTTTGGTGGAACCGTTGGGATACTCCGGTGTGGCAATGGCGCGGATATAAGCGATGACATCATTGATCTCTTCCTCGCTGAGGGTCGAACCGTAGGGCGGCATCATGGCCGACTTTCCTACCGCGCTTCCTCCCAGGGAGATGATCTTCCTCAGCGATGCATCGCTTTCTCTGTTCAAAATGTTACCGTCGTTCATCAGTGGTGGATCGGGAGTGAGGTTGGAGCGATTGGAGGGTCCTGCGGGTGTGGCGTCGGAGTGACACCAGACGCACTGCTGGTAATAGACGCGCTTTCCCTGGCCCTGGTTAAAGTCCAACGAAATGATTCGCTCAGGGCTGTTCCAATCGGGTTCGGAGTCGTAGGAGCCATAGGAGAGATATTCATTTCTCTCGATTTGTGGCTTGGGGCCGGCGACCATGTGCTGATTGGCAGGCCAGCACCAGCAAAGCTTGGCGGCCGCGCTCTTTCGCGCCGCAACAACGATGGCCAGACACGCAATAAGAACCGCGAAATAAACCAGGAGCGGTTTCATTTTTGCCCTCCCGTCAACACTGACGCTGCGGTCTTCATCGCCGGAGCCTGCTTAAGCGTCAACAAGTAGGCTGTGATATCCCTTACCTCGTCGTCACTGAAGGAGTGGCGCGGCTCGATCGTTCCGGGAACCAATGCCTGCGGGTTGTGCAGCCATGCCTCCATCCATGCCGGAGTCATCCAGTTACCGACATTATTGAGGCTCGGTCCCACGTAACCACCCGAGGAGCCAATCGTGTGGCACGACTGACACTGATATTTGTCTTCAAACAGATGCTTTCCGCGGTCCGCCATCTGGGGTGTAAACGAGGCGTCGTCTACTGAGGCCGGATTTACATCGGGCTTCCGCAGGTTGGCCGAAAGATAATCAGCCAATGTTGTTGCATCCTTCTCCGACATACTGAACACCGGCATGCGGACGGTGAGGGTCGGACGCAGCGTTTGGGGATTCTTCAGGAATTCAATCAGCCATTGCCGACGCGACCGGCTTCCCTCATAGGAGAGATCGGGCGCGAGGGTTCCACCATATCCTTTGAATGTGTGGCACACGTAACACCGGTAGCGTTGATACAGCTGTCCGGCCTCGCCATCTGGGTGAAACTCGGAGTGATGACGCTCGACAATGATCGGATTCTGAGATGGGTTGGAGATCGGCGGCCCGCTCATGCTGAGCAAAGCCGTAGTTACATCGTCGAGATCCGGCTGGGTTAGGTGAAATGCCGGCATATGTGTTTCGGGGGTAACAGATACAGGATTGGTTATCTTGGCTTGTAAGTAAGCCACCATGGAGCGGGGAACGATCAACTCGCGTATGTCGAGTCTTTCCACGTCTGCCTTGACGAAATGGAAGCCAACCGGCAGCTTGCGGGGAGAATTGACTTCGATGGTGTATGGTCCTGCCGCCATGGCCAAGGCGGACAGGTTGGGGCCAAACTCAACCTTTGGCTTGACTCCCTGAATTACGTGGCACTCGGCGCATCCCTTCTCGACAAAGAGGCGCTTCCCAAGTTGCACCTCGGCATCGGTCGGGGCTCCTAACTGGGGCACAGTTTTCAGCAGGTCCGGATCCGTAAGTCGACCCAGGATATATTGGGTAACCTGATACAGGTCCCTGTCGGACCACTGATAGCGCGGCATTCTGGTATGTTCGAGGTAACCCTGCGGGTCCTGCAGCCACGCCACCAGCCACTCCGGCTTTACCTTGCTGCCAACCTTGGTCAACTCGGGGCCGATGTCTCCGCCGATCAGCTTGGTCTCACCGCCGCGCTCCACCGCAATCGCATGACACGTCCCGCAGAACATTTGGTCATATCGCGTCTTGCCCTGGTCGGCCGCATCGCCGCTTTTGGCCAGGGCAACTGAGATCCGCGATGGTTCAAGCCGCTTTGTGTGCTGTGTGCTGAGGTAAGCCGACAGAGCTCGCAGTTCGATGTCGCTCAGGTCGAATTTCGGCATCCTGGGTTCGAGGTCCACGCCATTCACCGTAACGGCGCCATCCCCATCGGTGAGGGTTCTTGGATCTCTTAGCCACTTATAGATCCATTCGCGGCTGACCTTGGTTCCTATGTTCGTCAGGTCGGGACCAAGCATCTCCGGGCGGTCGATGTCCTGAAGCTGGTGGCATCCCACGCAATTGAACTTGACGAGTAACTGCCGGCCATGATTCAACCGCGGTGTTTCCGGCAGATTCTCCCGGTGACAGGCTCCGCAGCTGGCTTGTGCGAACTGGGCGGGAACGATCGGCTGTTTCCATGTCAGGATGCCGGAGCGTGCATTTGCAAGGAGGATATGTCCGTGGGTCAGTTGCTTCCACTCGCGCCAATCCGTTCGAACCTGCCAATAGACAAGTGATACGGCGAACGCGCAGAGCACCGCCACGGCGTACGGACGCCAAGGAATGCCACTTAGGAGTCGCTTTGCCGACATGTTTCCTCCACGGCAATGCTGGCGCGTTCGCCGTCCTGACCTTTTACTTGCTTACCGTCAGATTGACATTGACGGTGCTGCTGGCAACGGTGACAGGCTGGGTTGCTGGTTTGCCATTCTCGCTGCTGGTCTTGAGGGTGTACTGTCCGGGCGGAACGTCTTTGATCAGGAAGTTGCCGTCCTTGTCTGTCACGGCGAAATAGGGAGTCGGAACAACAAAGATATATCCGGACATCTCGGGATGCACATTGCACAGCAACGGCACATCTCCGACCTCTGTGAAGGTAAACGGCTTCGACAGCCCCTGCGGCCAGGTGCCCATGTTATGAGCGAGCTTCTTGTCGTGATGGATCGCCGGCCAATAGACGTTGTGGCCCACATTGTCGTCGTTCTTGAATTCGACCGTGGTGCCCTGCTGGATGACCACGATATGCGGAGCAAAGGCCAGATGAGTCTGGTCAACGGTGACGTGCGCGGCTGGCGCGGGGAAGGTCTTACCGGGCACGCTGTCGATGTACACCGCGATGTTCTCGGCAGAGCGCAGCCCTACAGCATTGACCTTTCCTTTTAGTTCGGCCGCACCGCCACTCGTGGAAAGACACAGGATCGAGAGTGATGCAACGGCGGCTATGGTTAACTTTTGCATTCCATTTCTCCTTCAGAGATGGCGGTCTTGCCTTCGGGCTATCGTGGACCCCACCGGGTTCAATTTCGATAGCTTGCTGAGGCCAAGGTGCATAGTGATACTACGGTCATACGGATTGGCCAGAATTTGCGCGCAGTCAACCTTGATGTAAAGAGTTGTAAGCTACATGAATAATTTGTAATGCACCAAAATGCGAAGGCTGTAACTCTATTGGATTCCAAGGGATCCTGAATTCTCAGGAGGTTACAGCCATCGTATTTGCCTATCTTCAAATGAAGCTTGGTGGGAGCTAGAAGACGAAATCTACCCCCGTCAGAAGCTGGTTAGCGCGGTAGAACGATGTCGAGTTTGGAACCGGTTGTTCGTAGGCGAAGGTGTACTCCAATTCCAGCTTGATATTTGGACGAGCGAGAACCTGGAGTCCAGGGCTGAAGGTATTGCGCGTGTCATAGCGCGATATTCCATTGGCATGATCGGTGGGGGAATTCACGCCGTCATAGCGCATGAGGCCAATCAGCCAGGGATAGACCCAGTATTCGGCTTCAAGAAAGCCGCCCGAATAGGTGACCGGCGTGCCATCAACAAACGCGGTGCTATCGTCATTCAACGTTTTATTCTTGTCATGGGCGTGAAGATAGAGGCCCCATAGTTCGAATTTGCTTCGGAACTTATAGTCGATTGCGCCTCCCGCCCGATAAAAGGGGTTTGTAATCGTGGGTAAGCCAGCGTACAGGTCTCCGGCTTGGTTCAGCTGGCTGCGGCCGTAATATGCGAACCCGTCAAAGCGTATCGAAGTGTGGTCATGGACGCCGGTCTTGTCGGAG
>PSRL01000169.1 GCA_003176035.1 Verrucomicrobiota bacterium | reverse complement strand
GGTGCGCGATACAGGGTTTGAACCTGTGACTTCTTGCGTGTGAAGCAAGCGCTCTACCACTGAGCTAATCGCGCTAGGAATTTACTTTTTAGCAGATGTGAGAGGCTTGCGCAATGTCTTCTGGAGGGATATCTCCACGGAACGCTACTTTTGCAAGTTCCTCAAGTAAAAGTTGATTTAAACGGATTCCAGCTCGAAAATTTTCGAGTGGCAAACTTTCGTTAGGGGCATGAGCGTGACAATCAGGGGACGCAAGGCCGAGAAGCAGACTATCCGCTCCGAATACGGATTTTAGATTCTGTAAAATCGGGATGCTTCCTCCTTCGCGGCAGAGTACGGGTTCCTGATTAAATGTTTTTCTCAGCGCCACCTGAGCCGCCCTTCCATATACGGACCGTGGATCAACAAAATACGCCGGTCCCGAATGGCCGCGATGAATTTCCAATTTAACTCCTTTAGGGCAGTGAGCTCGTAAATGAGTTTCAACCAGATCTAAGATGTGTGTGGGATCTTGATCAGGAACCAAACGAAAGGTGAGCTTAACAAATGCCTGTTTGGGTAGAACAGTCTTAGTGCCTTCGCCTTGGTAACCTCCACCCATTCCATTGACTTCCGCCGTAGGCCGCGCGCCAATGCGCTCGGAAACGTTGTAGCCAGCTTCTCCATCTAATGCCGGAGCTTTGGTTTGCGCGATGATATCGACATCTGAAATCAGCGGTTCCGCATCACATTCCCATCTTTCCAAATTTCGAACAGAATCGTAAAATCCCGGAACCGCAACCTTCCAAGTAGCATCGTGCAAAGAAGCCACCAGACGTGCCGCAACGGTGAGTGGATTCACCACAGCCCCCCCATAGATACCTGAATGCAGATCGTACGCTGGACCATAAACAACGAATTCCAACCCTGCCACCCCCCTCAAAGCATACGTCAGGGTGGGCACTCCATGCTTTACCATACCTGTATCGGAAATAGCGATGATGTCCGGCTTAAGAATGGATTGGTATTGTTCCAAAAAGCGAGGTAGGCTGGGACTTCCAATTTCCTCTTCTCCTTCGATCAGAAAAATGACGTTACAGGGCAGGGCGCCCTTACGTTGAAGAGTTTCCTGAACTCCTAAAATATGGGCTAAAATTTGGCCTTTGTTATCACTGGCACCTCGTGCGTAAATTTTTTCCTCCCGTATTTCAGGCTCAAAAGGAGGGGAAAACCATTCTTCAAAAGGCTCGGGAGGCTGGACATCATAGTGCCCATAAATAAGAACCGTAGGTTGAGAGGCTTGCCAATTGCGAGATTTTCCAATAACAATGGGAAATCCCCCGGTTTTGTGCAGCGATGCATCCAGGCCTGCAGTTTCCAATTTCGTTATCAGCCATTGAGCACATCGAGACAAATCTTCGGCGTAACTCGACTGCGCGGAAATGCTCGGGATTCGGAGAAATTCTATGAGATCGTTGAGATGGGTGTCCATACTATATCTTGTGGAGAATGAGAGGAATTGCTCCCTTGTGTTGTGCTTTTTAGAGGTTTTGCTGTTGCCTTGTTAGGCTGATCCTGTTCTTTTGCCATTATAGGAAGCCGACATGTATCTGCAATCTTTAGAGTTAGTCGGATTCAAATCATTTGTACAAAAGACACAGCTTGAGTTCACACGAGGTGTTACAGCCATTGTTGGCCCCAATGGATGCGGAAAGTCGAATATTTTGGATGCGATTCGTTGGGTCCTGGGTGAGCAAAGTGCCAAAGCTTTAAGGGGCGGGGAAATGGCGGATGTGATCTTCAGTGGCACGGAAAGTCGGCAGGCGCTTGGTATGGCTGAAGTTTCCATGACCTTTGCTGAATGCGAAAAAGATTTAGGCGTAGAGTGGAATGAGGTTCGGGTGACGCGGCGGGTATTTCGAGACGGTCGCAGTGAGTATTTTTTAAACAAATCAGCCTGTCGGCTTAAGGATATTCACCAGCTTTTCATGGATACGGGAATTGGACGGAGCGCCTACTCCATTATGGAGCAGGGAAAGCTGGATCAAATTTTGAGCAGCCGACCGGAAGATCGGCGAACAATTTTTGAAGAGGCCGCCGGAATTACCAAATATAAGTCTCAAAAACGGGAGGCGCTTCGTAAATTGGAACATACGGAAACCAACCTGCTACGACTTGCGGACATCCTTAAAGAGGTGAAGCGCCAAATTGGCTCTCTACAACGCCAAGCGGCGAAGGCTCGCCGCTTCCAATCTTTAATGCGTGACCTCCGAATATTTGACACGCATTTAAGCCATAGAAACTATCAGGCTTTGCAAATGGAGTGGGAGGAAAGTCGAAGCCGTTTGGAAAGCTATGAGGAATCTCGCCGAGCCCACGCAGGGGAGATTGAACGTAAAGAAGCCGACCTTGCTGCATTTAGGGTGCGTCAGGAGGAAATTGATCTGCGGATTTCCTCGCAACGGGAACAAATGCAGAATCTGAAAAACCGCATTTTTTCGGGTGAACAACGGATAGAAACCCATTCGCAACGTAAAACCGAATTTGTCGAGTTGATCAATCGAGATCGTGCCGAAATCGAATCCGCAGCCAAAAAGCTACAGGAACAGGAGTCCCAGATTGTCGAAACCGACCGGCTTATTCGAGACCTTCTGGCCGAATTAGGAAACAAACAGCAGGAGCTAAACGAAAGAGAGGGCTCGGCCCAAAAACTGCGTGAGAAGCGGGTTTCCACGGAACGAACTCTTCAGGCTGCCACCTCAAAAAACATTCAACTGGAACGCAATATTTCACGTTTGCGTGCGGAAATTTCCACAGCTGAAAGCAAAAGGAATGCGCTGCACATTCGCAATGAAATGCTTGTTTCCGAAGAAGGTCTCACGCGGCAGCGCTTAGAGTCGGCGCAGCAAAAACTCGAAGTCTTGCAAGACACGCTTGCGGACATGGAAAATGCCGTGACGCAGGCAAAGCAAGATACTGCTGAAGCCGAATTGCAAATGCAGGAGGCGCAGAGGCTGCGACGGGAAAAAGAGCTTCAAGTCCAGGCAAAGAACAAAGCGCTTGCGGAACTGGAATCCCGTTTCAAGGTGCTTTCCGAGTTGCATGCCTCCGGCGAGGGTTTTGATGAGGGAACCCAAGCGGTCCTTCGAGGATTGGATCAACCCGATTTCTTTAAACCAGCAATTCTCGGCGCCTTAGCTTCTCTTATTGAGGTCGTACCGGAGCATATCCGCGCCATTGAATCGGTCTTGGGTTCCGCTCTGGAGACTATCTTAATAAAAGACGTCAGTTTTGCGGAATTGCTATTGGCCGGTTTGACTGCAAAGGAACTTGGCCGAGCCTCATTGGCGCCCAGAAGTTGGATCACTGCGCTATCGCCTTGGGAAAAACCTCCACTCCCATCGGGTGCTCTCTCGTGGGCTTTGGATTCCATCCGTTGTTCCCAGGATTTTTATCCCTTATTGGCGTATCTATTGGCAAATGTGGCTCTAGTGCCTCATCCGGAGATCGCCTTCCAATTGAAGGAAGAATACCCGGACTATGGCTTTGTGACTCCGGAGGGCGAATTCCTTTCATGTGCTGGAATTGCCACGGGTGGCCGCGCACGCCAGGCTTCTTCTTCCACCTTAATTCGCAGGGCACAGATGGCTGATTTGGAAAAAAATATCGCTCTGGCTAGTTCGGAATCGGAGGCAATTGCCGCGGAACATGCACATACGATTGCCAGCTCTGAGTCCACACGGGTATTTTTCGAAGAATGCCGTGAAAGCGTTCAACAAAGACAACTAGAGCATTCGCGAACTCAGTCTGAGCTTTCCATAGAGCAAAGGGAGATGCGGAATGCTTCCGATAAAGTCACTAACATTTCAAAAGAAATCAACGAGCTTGCAGTCCATGCGCAACGCGCTCAAGAGCAACAAACAAACTTAGAATCCGCACTCAAAGACCTTCTGACACAGGTCGAAGAAATGCGAGAAGCGGAAAGTAATCTTCAAGTTCAGTTGGAGGAAGAGCGGCAGCGCGAATCCAATGCATTTGACGACTTACAGGATTTGCGCATTCGTGTTGCGACAGAAAATCAGCGTCAGGAAGCCTTGCTACGCCAACGCCAGCCAATGGCCAGTCGGTTGAGCGAACTCAACGAGATTTTGGAAAAACGCAAGAAAGAGATTCTGAGTTACGAAAATCGAATCAATTCTTTGGAAAATGAAACAATTGAACTGCGCCAATCAATTGCAGGCTGGCAAGAAGAGCAGCGGGAGGTCGAGACTCAGCTAGCCGAATTCGGTACGGAACGTCGCGAAGTCCATGAAACCGTGGAACTCTTGGAATCCACATTGCGCACAGCTCGGAAACAACTGACGGATCTTCAGGACCAACAAGGACAATTAGAAGTCCGCTCTTCTGAGTTAAAAATGCGTTCCGAGCATCTTTGTGAACATCTCCGGAAACGCTATCAGATTGCCCTTCCGGAGTTTCAGCCAGATTCTTACGCCTTGATTTGTGCTTTAAAAGAGCGCTCGAAGTCGGAAGAAAAGGTTGCTACCGATGTGCAGGAGCCCGAAATTTCCTGGTCGCAAGTGGAAGACCTGGTCAAGGAACTCACAGAACGTATCGAGTCCGTGGGACCGGTAAATCTGGAAGCCATTCAGGAATTTGATGAATTAGAACAACGACATGGCTTTTTGGAACAGCAAAATCATGACTTAATTGCTTCCAAAGCAGAGCTGTTGGAAGTCATCTCAAAAATCAATCAAACGACAAAGGAACTTTTTTCCGAAACCTTTGAAAAAATCCGTCTGAATTTTCAGGAGATGTTTATCGAACTTTTTGGAGGCGGGAAGGCGAATCTTCTTTTGGCCAATGAATCCGATCCCCTGGAAAGCGGGATCGAAATTAGCGCCAAACCTCCAGGCAAGCAGCTTCAAAGTATTTCTTTACTTAGCGGAGGAGAGCGCACGATGACGGCCGTTTCCCTTCTCTTTGCGATCTATATGGTCAAACCAAGCCCATTTTGCGTTCTAGATGAAATGGATGCTCCACTTGATGAGTCTAACATCAACCGATTCATCAAAATTCTCGATCGCTTCATTGAGCAAAGTCAATTTGTCGTCATCACACATAACAAGCGAACCATCGGGCGGGCTGATACTCTCTATGGCGTGACTATGGAAGAACACGGCGTGAGCAAGCTCGTCAGTGTGCAATTTCGTTCCAAAGATACCGCACGCACAAACACTCCAAGTGTCGCCGAAACCTTCGGCAAAGATAGCAATCTTCACAGCGAACAGCAGGAGCTTATAGCAACCAACTAGAGCATTTTACATTTAAGTAGTTCCAGTATAACCTGCATGACGAAAATAATTGGAACATTCCTCTTGAG
>PSRL01000146.1 GCA_003176035.1 Verrucomicrobiota bacterium | reverse complement strand
CAATGACCCATACTGCTCCGTTTCTTAACCAATGTGTTTTAGCGGCTGGTGGAGCAATGCGCTGACTAATGGGGTCTGAGGTACTCGCACCAAAATGGCTTTGACTATCGCTCATAAAATTTTGGCTGATTTTGGCTTGCGACCCATGTCTCCGGCGACCATCCGATCTCTGTTGTGATGCAACAGAGCGGTATCCGCTACCTGGCGTGATCCGATGTTGCCTTCGTGTTGGGAGGTAAATCCGGTTTGAGGATGCTGACAGGAAAATTCTTTGGGCGTGAGTTGCTTAAATATATGACCATGTTTGCCAACATAGACTTCACCGGCCTGAGCATCGGGTTTTTTTTGTTTGTCCCGGACGTTGCCGCCAAGTGAAATACCGGGTAGCGTTTTCTCTGAGGAAGGCGAGGAGCTACCGCAATGGTGAGGCGGAATTGCCGCAAGCGGGGTCGGCGAGTTCACACCTTCATTGCTGCCGCCTGCCGGATGAATGGCTTGGGCGGAATCACCAGGCGTGTTTCCAGCTATCGATGCCCCGGTTAAACTATTGCCCCCTCCGCCGCCGGCAGCGGTTGCCAGGGCGCTCCCGC
Organism: Verrucomicrobiota bacterium; assembly: GCA_003176035.1. Lineage (GTDB taxonomy): Bacteria > Verrucomicrobiota > Verrucomicrobiia > Chthoniobacterales > Xiphinematobacteraceae > Xiphinematobacter. The sequence continues at coordinate 11,319 of PSRL01000146.1, read as the reverse complement.
CTCGGAGCAGATTGCCCAGCGAGGAGCCGCCGGCAGCAGCCGTAATTGTCCGGGCCAAGTTCGAGACCATTGCTCCGGAAGCACCTGATGCCATGGTGGCTAATTGCATCGCTTTCAGGAGTAGGGGGGCGGTCGGATCGCCCCCACGCAAAACGGTGGCAATGATAAACGGGACGGAAAGGTACAAGAATGCCGGAATGAGTGCCGCAATGACCATTGCACTGAGCAGTAAAGGCCAGGAAGCAACTCCGGTGATGGCCCCGGCGACACCGATTGTTGCCGCCGCTCTCAATGTAGGATTCAGGTATTTTTCACCAAGACTTAATAAGAGCACGTCGACGATCAATACTCCCACCTCCCAAAGTAAAATTCCAACCGTCGTAAAACAAAACTGGATTCCCATGGACCGAGTGAGATTCCATCCCAAAAAGCCCAACAAAATAGGTGAAATCGCAATCAATCCCTCCAGACAAAATTGCTGTAGGAAGAGTAACACGGATAACATGACCTGCCCCAGCCCCTGCAACGAATGAATGAGCGCAGCACAGATCTGACCCGTAAAGTCCAGGGCTGAAGGCTCTACGTTTACCGGTGCCATGAGCGCTTTCTTAAACTCCGTCTCACTCACCGAGACATCTCCGGATTTGGCTGCCGCAGCTTGGTCAAAAACTTCTTTTCTAAATCCGCTGAAACACTCCTCCGCCGCATCAATAAAGTTCGGATATTGCCATATCGATACAGCAACTATGAGCACTCGAAGAATGGCTCCCAAGATCGCTTTCACCTCAGTTGCTTGATGCCACAGAGCTTCCCAAAAGCCCAGGACACACAATATAAACGGAATGGGGAGGAGCGCTTCGCGTAATGCGTATGCAAGTGTGCTGACATCCATATTGTTAGTGATAACTTTGCTGAATATGTTCGAAGCCCCATTTTCCTCGGGGGAAAATGCAAACAAGAGCACAATCAATTGGGCGGGCTTCGCTATACTGATTTCGGCTTATAATCTATTATTTTAGAAAATAGACTCCATATATTTTAATAATATTATTAATATCAATTGATATTCCGGATTTGTCGTTTTATGTGAAAAACTTCTCTCCAATTCATACTCAGTACACCCTCAAAAGGGCTGAAAATCATCCGGCATTCGGCGCTTGCGTTGCTCAGTCGTCGAGTAGCGCAAGGCTACCCTTTCTCCTTCGCGTCTTGGCGGCGGAGGCTTTTGAGGCCTTTTTCCAAAACTTCCGGCTTTCTCATTCCATACTGAATTTTCCGGTCGAAATTTCACTTTTAAAATACCCGCACACATGGATGTTTGCTAACTCAAACGCTTTTTTGAGGATCGATAAATCGAGTCTTTTCGCTATAAATCATATTTTACTGGGACACTTACCCGCATGGAGGAGTGAGTTCGCACTTTGCCATTACTTCCCACCGACACACCCGCTGAAATGCGATTTCGAGGTCTTCTGCGACGTCGAGTATCGTCATATGTAAATCGAGCTCGGAGGGAGGCATTTTTACCTGCTTCCTGATGTTTCGAATGGCGTATCTGTCTCTCGGCTTCCCCCTCCAACACATCGCGATTGTCCGCCCGGGTCTTCAGATCTCTCAAACGGCTCGCTAGGTCTTCCCCGACTCCAATTGCCGAACGCATCCCCTTTTCGGTAAGCGCAAGGTGTAGACCCACTCTTTGCATGCCGGTGATTGTAGTTGAAGCACTGGCGCTAACGCGTATTCCTTGAATGACCATCATCAGTTTTTCCCGCAGTGTTCTGCTTTTGGATTGCAGAGCTTCGGCTTCCCGATGTGCTCGCTCAATAGTTTCACGGCGCTTCAATCTGGCTTTCCCGAGTTCGTCGCTGTTCACTTTTTTGATATCAAAAGGCTTAAAGAGCTCTTCCAAAAGTTTTTCCCATTCACTAAAAGTTTCGGACTGTTTGAGCCAATTAGCAATATCGTCCACCAGGCCATCTCGGGAAAATATTTCCTTGTCGAGGTGTTGGAGAGTGATGTCCATAAGTTTTAGCGGATTGTCAGTTACATTTTGAATTTGTTGAATGAATCCTAATTGTCGATTAATGAGACTACGTGTTTGCTTTAAGATTTCCCAACCCACTTTCAGTTGCTTAATGTGCTCCCCCCATTGACCAAGCGTCTCCTGATGTTGCAAATCTTGCATCCGCATCCGCGCCTCGTGCCGCACTACCTCGGCTTTACGCTCCGCTTGTTGACTTCCCCAAAGCGCACTGAGCGCACTAAAGGCTGCCGCATCTTTAACCGCCCACTGCGCAAGGGCGGCTTGCGAAGAGAAGATGCTGATCCCTATCATTAAGTTCCTGGCTTTCATTTGTGAGATCGTTTTAATATTGAAATGGCCTCTTTGGCCAATGTGCTGGGAAAGCTATAACGCATGGATTTAGCTTCGATTTTTTTGTTCTTTTTGCAAATTCTGTAAGATCCAATACTGCCGTTTAGCGGTGTCAGATGCTCCGTGTTGATAGCCTTCTCGAAATGCGGCATATCGCCCTGACTTGACCGACTTGATTGCTATGCCGCCCAAGAGGCCACCCAGAGCCGCACCGCCTGCGGTGACAAATGGAGCAATCCTCGGATTTTGCCGTGAAACCAGGGCCCCCGACACGCCACCCACTGCAGCTCCTCCCAGTGAGTAAGCTGTCTCAGTGGAAAGACAGCCGGTTTGCGCTCCGGTAGCAAACATCACCATTGCCAGTGTACCACCACTGAAGCGGAAGCACGGATGCTTTATTAGATCATTTGTTGTTGTCTTCATATTTGCTGAGTATGTTAGGATTTTTTTCCTTTGCTCGGTTTGAGGTCCGAAATAATCATCTCCGTGGCACAGGTTCTTCTTATTAGGCTGTTCTTATTAGGCTGTTCTTATTAGGCTGTTCTTATTGCGGATGGATTTCTGATACACTCTCCACGATGGCGGAAACGGGGTCGGGGCAACTGGCCAGCCTTTTCGAACGGTCATCGAAAACATCGCCTGACGAAGATGCGCAGTAGAGCATTTCAGGAGAAACTCGATTGTGGATGGTTCCACAAAGCGGCTGTTTCGCATCCAGGTGATAATAGGTGAGCGCAGAATATTTATTTTCTTCTGGAAGATGTTCCGGGAGGGGGTGGCGGCAGATGATCTCTCGGGAGGATTCGGAAAGATGAATGTCAGAAGCCACATCATCGACATCTCTCCGGTCGTTCATGCGCATAAAAAAAAACTGCTTCGCATTGCCAAAGACTACTGGTCGGATGCTGCTCTCTTTGAAGCGACTGTATTGTTGGACAATCGAAACGATCCATGTGTTAAACTTCGAAAGTTGAGCATAGAATTCCGCAACTAATTGACTGCCTCCGGGTATGTCCAAAAGCCGCGCTACTTCTTCGAATATGACACGCTTTCTCACACGACGTGGCAGATTTAGGACGTATTGCCTTCCATAATTGGCAATCAGAAAGCCTGCGACTTCCTTGAGTGCGCGGTCGGATTCCTGAATGAATCCCAGCTCAAAATGGGCAATCGTGCGTTGCATGGAAATGGTGCTCTTTCCGCTAAGCAAGCGCTGTTCGCACCAAGGAGCTAATAGCGTGGCGAGCTGTTTGATTTCCTCCTTGTCATGCTCAGCAAGCGGAGCAACAAGCATCATTTCGTACAGGAGATCGTGTGTGGGATAATCCTGCGGTTCAAAGAAGGCGTATGTCAGATTGCGAATTACCTTGGCTGAGTCAGGTTCTTGCAAAAATTGAGAGATGTCTTGTTCGGTGAAATCATCCTCGAAGCGTTCATCTCCCTCTTCGGTAAGTTGCCGATGAAATTCCAGCCAGGTGTCTTGAAATGTGGAAGTCATCGGCATCTTGTCGCGTTGCATTTTTTTAAGATAAAGTGCCAGGCGTGCCAGCCGCGCCGACTCATGCGGGCGTTTCTGAAGCCACTCTCGGGCCGTATCGTCGTAGAGCTGTTCTATGTATTGAGTGATTTGTGCAAGCCGAAGGTTTCGTCGGTCCTCCTCTTGAGGGACGCCACTCATTTTTAAAACTAAGGCCGCAGCGGTGGTAATTTGCGTACGGGTCAAAGGTCCACCCTGTGTGTCAAAATAATTTAGCGTCAATTCGCCATCTGCGCTGATAATTATAGGAATTTCTCCTTGTGCTTGCGTCCACGTTCCGTAGGAAAGGCCCTCTTCAACGATAAGGGTAAAATCATAAAAAGGCTGGGTTTGGGAGAGGAGGTCGCAAACGAATGCTGATTTTCCCGCCCTTGTCATCCCAAGGACCACCGCTGGCTGAGGGGTGTTGGAAACAAAATTGCGAATGCCAACTAAATTTCGATTTGATCCTTCGTACACCGCCTCCGCTCCTTCGAGCATTCCGGTAAATGAGCAAGAGAAGGGGAGAAGGTCCGCTAACCAGCTATCGAGTCCCGTATCCGAATGGCAGGTATAAGTACCCCAAAGCCAGCCGGGCCACGTCTGAATCCAGACATTTTTAGTACAGGCAGGGCTGGAGAGGTTGGTTGTCCAGGATTGTGCTTCCGCCATTTGTTGAATGGCCGCTTCGATTTGACGAGTCTTAGAAACTAAGGAAGGCGCATCTTCATCCCAGACATGAGCGTAAAACTCGTAGCGGAAGGGGGCGACATTCCCTTGGGCAAGCTCCTGAATGCGTGCTTCTTTGACACGAGCTGCGGTGAGCAGGGAATATTTCCCTTCCGAAGCATAATCTCCACGCACTCGCTGCAATGCGCGTTCCTCCTTGTCAATTTCTTTTGAAGCATTGAGGGGTTCGACGTTTATCGTTAGCGCATAGTCAAGAAAAGGCAAGTTGGTGAGGGTGTAAATAATCCCTGGGAAAGTGCGCTGTGGCCTCCGCTTTAAAACAATTAAGTTGTGAAGAAATCCATCCAAATAGAACCCGAAAGTTTTCCCGCCCTGGCAGCCACCGTGCCAAAAGTTTTCCTGAATCGAAAGGTCGGGGGAGGCATGGGGCTCGAAATCCGGGCGCTTGATATCAGTCGGGTTAAAAAAAAGTCTCAGATAGCGTGCCAATTGCTCTGAATCCATGAGGTGAATACGCGCCCCAAATTGGTCCAGAAGCCCCTGTAAAATTTGAAATGTCTGTTGGAAACCCAAACTCATCTGCTGAGCTAATTGTTCGAAATGGAGTGTCAGTTGGGTCTTGCTTGCTCCCGGAGGCGGATCTGCCGGAATTCGGCGCGAGAGAAATAAGACTAAGCGCTCCCTTCGCAGGAGCCCGGCCTCCATGCCCTGAAGATAGCGATTATAACGCTCCTGTCGTGTCCGGTAAGACCAGCGCGTTTGTGGCCGCTGTTCGGTGTCCTCCTGATAATGGCGAAGTTCTCTGAAATAGTCGCTATCAACCGACCATCGGAATTGGGCTCTGGTGGATTCTTCCAAAGATTTCAGAAACACACGAAGTGCTTCATGCAGTGCGACTCGCGTAGGGTCTGTTGCCTGCCGAAGATCCGGCATTTCGATCGTCCCTCCCTGCGACGCAAAGCCCCGCCTGTCAAATTCGTTCCAAATTATCAAATCCGAAAAAATCCAACCATCCGGTATTTTCATAGTGTGATCCTCCCTGCGATCCATACAGTTTGTATGCACTTATCGTTTAGGGTATGTGTTCTTTCTGTGGTGAGTGTCCGGCATCCAGCCTTTGCCCACCACAAGCGTTTCCATGAGATCGGTGTCGAACCCTTTTGGTTTTCCTTGACGGCACAACAAAACATAGCTCGAAGCTAAAATCAGAGGACCCATGCTCAGGAGTAAGGGAACCGGTGAAACACGCTCGGATTTCATCCAAACCAAAACAATAAATCCTAATGATAAGAGAAGTCCGAAAAGGATGATCAACAAATTAGTCCCTTCGATACCCCACACTTTTCCATCCGAATCATTTCCGGCGCAAGTATCCGTAAGTGGCAGCGACATCCTCTGAGTTCGGTTTATTTTGTTACTTTTAAAACTGGCAAATCAGCGATTTCAAAGATGCTGGTGACAATAATGATTGCCAGACCAATCACGAGCCCTCCAAGGATAGACATTTTCCCTGCATCCGCATTGCCAGTTCGAATTTGATAACCGCCATACATCACAACTATGGTCGCCACGATAAAGGCAAAAAGAGAAATAATTCTTAGGCCCTTTTGTAAAGCATCCTCTAATTTAGCTATTAAAAATACGCTATTTATCAGATTGCCATTCAGCAAATCCCCTCCAATAGTAACAAACATCTGTGGAAGTAGAGACAAAAATCCACCCCACCACCATGCCTCTGTTTCCGGCAAGTTGTGCAATCCAAGTGGGGCCAAATGAGACAGAAGTTCATCGGCAACAGCTCCTTCGGTCAGGACAGAGATATTGAGAGATTTCATAGGATTTATAGATACACCACGTTCAAGAAGAAATCCCTAAACAGCTGCTTAAAAATTATCGACTCATCAGACCTTTACAGATTTTCCATTTCCCCCAGAAAAATATTAATTTACTGCTTCTGGTATTTTTCTCACTTTTGAGTTTCAAAAGTTGTATTGAAGGAGAAAACCAAAAATAAAAAAATCCCGTCACTTAAAGATATAAAAATGTACAACCGGTTTCCTCAGTAGAAGGCAACCCAGTGTTTTTTGCTAAAGGGATCAGCTTCGCGCAGCAATCCACAAATGGAGTGACGAGAAAGCACCTTTCATATTGCTCTCATCGTATCCGGAGAATTTTTTTCACCTATTGTTGCCCGGTCCGGCAGCGGATGGAACTTCGACACGTACCAGATTATAGCCCTATCATCATATAGGCAAATGCCGCAGAGTGTGAATTGTAATTTCACCTGGACAGTTCAATCGCACAGGTATCTGAGACGCCCCGGTTCCGGGAGAGGTATATCCCAGAAGGCGCCCCTCTTGCCATCCTCCGCGCATTAAGGTGCTCGCAACATGCGTCTTGTTGATTACCGGCCTTCCTCCGGGAAGGCAAACCTGCCCCCCATGGGTATGACCGGAAAGTAAGAGGGAATAATCCAACATCGCAGTTTCCTTTGAAATTTGGGGACTGTGAGCCAGCAAGATGGTGCATTCATTGCGCAAAATGCCCTGGCGAGCAAGCAAGGGATCTTGTGTTTGAAATAAGGCCGGGTCGTCCACACCGCAAATAAAAAGGCGCTCCTCCCCTTTCTTGATTTCGGCGTGTTCGTTTAGTAATACTCGCAGCCCTAGCCGTTCCAAAGAAGGAACTAATTCCATAAAATCATAGTTTCCGAGGACTCCCCAACTTGGAAGCTTGAGCGTATTGAGAACGCGTGCCATATCTTCCAAAACCTGCACATGATTGTGTCCCACTGTGGCGCAGTAATCTCCGGTGAAGACCGCGACATCACAGGGCGCCATTTCATCAGAAATTCTTTTTAGCCTGAAGAGGAGTGCCTCCAAAAATTGTTCGGAAAGCGTAAAGTGAAGGTCGGAAAGCTGGAGGATTCGAAATCCATCAAAAGTTTGTGGCAATCCGGGAAGCAATACCTCTCGTTCCACAATTTGAATGTCCAAGTAATTGCGAAATCCTCGCTCATAGAGCCCCACAACGCGCAACACAGACCTAAAAAGAAAAATCCTCGATCTCATCATTCCCATTCCCCGGTATTTTGAAGATGTCCCTCTGGTGCGCAAAATTCTTTCCTCGATTTGCTTTCTTCGAATGAACGCATTTGATCCTAAACGAGCTTCCAATGCATCAATCCAATCCCTTTCCTTAGTAATTGACATCATTTCAAATGATACCATCTGCCCCTTCTCTTAAAAAGCCGATTCGGGTTGTTGGGCAAAAGTAGGACCTTCTACGGTCTTAAATTCGGTAATCAATACCCGCTTTTCTCCCATGCACTCGGTTGCTGTTTCCGATTTTCTAAGCATCGATTTTATAAATATGATACCTCGACTTTCAAATCAGGCCCCAAAAATTTCAAGTAACTCTACAACAGAGCCTTATTTGGATGACACCGCTTTTAAACATTGTACTAATGGCAGTCCGCGAACGGTCCATGGCTCCAATCCTCAGGAAACGCCCTCTCATTTAGAATTTTCTTCCACTCCTAAGGAAAAACGGATGGAAACATTTTCTATCGCCGTTAATGAATGGAACCGTTTTTACGACGGATGGCAATACAAAAAGCACGAAAAGTATACAAACCCTAAGAGACGCGCTGATATTAAATCGCTAGCGAATAATATTTTAAAATCGTATATTTCTGATATGGAAGATTCCGGGGCCGATTTTCTAAATGATGAGGTAGATAATATCACCATAGCGGGTTGTATCATTCGCCTGGAGGATGCTTCAGATGCCGTACAAATGCTGCAAAATCATGAGCTCGAGCTTACTAAGCTTGCTCAGGATCTTAAAAAGGCTTCACCGGGTATTAACACCCCTTTACATATCGCAGCTGCATATGGACAACCTGACGTAGTAAAGTACCTAATCGAGTTAGGGTTCGATGTGAATGGGCAGAATAAATATGGCCAGACTCCGATTTATTGTGCTACTAATAACAATAATAACGAAGTACTAAAATGTTTATGTGAGCAACCCGGTGCGGATGTAAATTCAAAGGACTGCAATGGGTGGACCCCCTTGCATTCAGTTTGTATAAAAAATACAAATGCAAAGGATTCGAAAAATCCGATGCCGCTTCTTCAAGATACGGAAAATTTAAGGGAAAAATTTAGTATTTTGGCAGGAGCGCATGGAGCTGATTTGGAGGCTATTGCGAAAAGAGGCAAGCGTCCAATTCATTTTGCAGCAGGGAGCCTGGGGGGACTTGAACTCTTCGAAGAACTCGTTCGACGGGGTGCTGACCCGGAAGCAATAGATTCAGACAATAATAATGTTTTTCATGATGCGATAAATAGAAAGAGCAATGACATCGATACAAAAATAGAGGGCTTCATCAAATTAGGAATAAAAAATGCACACCACAAAAATAATGACGGAGAGACTGCACGAGACATAGCGCAACGTACCTGTCCGCACTTAGTTCCTATTTTAGAATATGTGGAAGAAACAGGAAGAAAGGCTGAAAGAGCCCATTTGACTTAAACTTCCGACACTTGCAACGGTTTAAAAGAGTTGCAATTTCTCAATTGCAACCCTTTTCGTTTTAATTTGCAAAGGAAAGTCGCATGGAATCAGCGCGATAGCAGTTGGTGACCCGCCTTATCTCCCCAATTTTGAGGGTCACTCGCTTGAGCGAACAACTTCTCTCCTTTTGTTGGGCAAAGGTAGCACCTTCTGCGGTCTCAAACCCCGTAGCTCACACCCCCTTTTCTCCAATGCAACAGGTTGCTCTTTTCCTTTTTTAAGCGTAGTTTTAATAAACATGATACCGCGCAATTCCGAAAATCAACATTTAACTCAGGTTAACTTTACACTACCGCCCCATTTGAGTGACCCCTCTGCAAATACTTCAATTCAAATCAGTGTGTCAACGGTACCGCGTGTCGGTCCTCCGGAAACGCCCTCTAATTTAGAACTTTCTTTTACTCCTAAGGAAATGCGGATGGAAACATTTTCTACCACGCTTAAACAATGGAACAGGATTTATCGACGCCGAAGAGACGTAAACGATGGAGATCTCGTCTCGAGGCTGTTGAAATTAAATCGATGATGGATACCGCATTAAAAAGGGGTATTCGTGAGATGGAACAGTCTGGGGTCGATTTTCTAAATGATGAGGTAGATCATACCAACATAGCGGGATGCGCAATTCGCCTTAAGAATGCTTCAGACGCCTTAGAAATACTGCAACGTCATAAACTCGAGCTTATCAATTTTGCGCAGGACCTTAAAAAGGCTCCTCGGAGTATCACCACCCCTTTACACCTCGCGGCTAGAGATGGACAACTTGACGTAGTGAAGTACCTAATTGATGATTTATGTTTTGATGTAAATGAAAGGAATAAAAACGGCTATACTCCGATCCATCAGGCTGCTTATAATAGGGATAACGAAATATTAAGCTATTTATGCGCTCAACACGGCGCGAATGTAAATTCAGAGGACTACAATGGGTGGGTCCCCTTGCATTTAGTTTGTATGCAAAATACAATTGCAAAGAACTCGAATAATTTCAGTGCGGGTTTTCAAGACACGGAAAATGTAATAGAAAAAATTATGATTTTGTATACGCATGGAGCCAATTTGGAAGCTGCCACCACAGAAGGCGCGAAGCCAATTCATTTCGCAGCGGAGGCATTGGGGGGATTGGGACTTTTGAAAATACTCGTTCTGTTTGGGGCTAATCCGGAAGCAAAAGATTCAAATAATAATACCGTGTACCATTATGTGGTGAGGGGAGGAAGGGCTGACGCCGGTAAAACAATCGAGGGTTTAATCAAATTAGGAATAAAAAATGCCCACCACAAAAATAATAATGGGGAGACTCCACGAGACATAGCGCAACGCGCATCTCCGAAGTTAGTTCCTCTTTTAGAATATGCGGAAAAAATAGAAAGAATACGCTAAAAGTCCGTTTGAGCTGAACCTCCGCCACTTGCGACGATTTAAAAGGGTTGCAATGCTTCGATTGCAACCTTTTTCGTTTTTTATTGCAAAGGAACGTCGGATCGAATCAGCTTGATATCATTTCTCATCCCCGGAATGCGAGGGTCTCACTCGAGCCCAAAATTTCCCTCATTTCCTTGCGCAAAGGGAGGATCTTCTACGACTCTCAAACCAGTAGCTTATACGCATTTTTGGCTCCATGCGACAGCTTGCTTTTCTGATTATTGACCCGCAGGATTTTCAGTCTATGCGCATTTTAAAAAATACCCAAAACGCCTCAAAATATACTCCACGCATCCCTTCTTCGCCTGGACTCCGCTCTTCAGCGACATCTGCGGTTGCACTTAGCCCGTCAGCAACACGCCGTTGCCATCAGCAGGAAACATACCCTGATATAGTATATCATACTACCCCTCAAGAAATGCAGACGAAAGGTTTTTATAACGCGTTTTATAAATTTATTTCTTTTTATAATAAATCGAAATTTGAAAGGCAGAGAGATCCCGAGAAGGATGCTGAAATCAAATCGATTATTCATGAAATGGAAGATTCCGGAATCGGGTTTCTAGATGAAAATAATATGCACAATCTCAGCATCGCGGATTGTGTAGTTCGCATGGATAACTCTTCAGACGCCTTAGAGATACTGCACAAGCATAAACCCGAGCTTCTTAAATTTGCTCAGGATCTTAAAAAGACTTCACCGGGTATCAACACCCCTTTACATGCCGCA
>PSRL01000026.1 GCA_003176035.1 Verrucomicrobiota bacterium | reverse complement strand
AAGGTGGGGGAGTCCCAAAATGAAGGGGACGTTGTTTTGACAGCCTCTGCAGGAGGTTTTTCCCCGGGATCGTTAGGCGGTTCCGTGGGATCTGCCGCAAATGCGGAGATCGAAGTAGCCAAAAAAGAAAAAATAGGAATAGCAACTCGGTAAATCGATGAGTGAGCCATGGCCGCGGAATTTGCACAGCTTCAGAGACGGTTGCAAATCTAATTTCCTGAAGAAATCTTTATGATACGTTTGCAGGCGATTTGTTGCTCCGCAAAAATGTAGTGCTAACTACGAATGAGTGCTGTTGCCTGCTTGCTTTTTGCCAGTCGCAAACCAGCCCCGCGGTTTTGAAAGGCGGGAATTGCGGTCTGCTAGTAGTTCCTCAGGAGAGCGGGCAAAGCGCATTAAGCCGGAGCGGCGGCGGGCAAAGTGCCTGGGGGAATTCCGTGTTCGCCTTGTTGAGAGGCTTGCATGGTGGGAGTAGCGGGTGGGGGGGGCAGTGGAGGTGGTTTGGCTTCAATCACTGGAGGATTGCGCAATTCTCCGAATTCAACAATTTCCTGAATATGAGAAGCGTCCAAGGTTTCGTATTCTAAGAGCGCCGTTGCGATCGCTTCAACTTTTTGTTTATGTTGGCTCAGGATGGTAGTGGCACGCTGATATGCTTCGTCGATGATCCGTTTGACTTCAGCGTCGATTTGTTCGGCCGTGGCCTCACTGTGTTCGCGACTGCGTCCCATTTCGCGAGCGAGAAAGACATAATCATTATTTTCGCTGTAACAGATCATTCCCAATAGACTCATGCCCCATTCGCAGACCATCTTGCGTACGAGTTGGGTGGCCTGTTTGATATCCCCTGCCGCGCCATTGGAAATGTCATTGGTGAACATTTCTTCAGCGATACGCCCTCCCATCATGACAACCAGGGAATCGAGGGCTTCTTTTTGTTGGGTGGAATACTTGTCGCCCTCGGGAAGGTACATTGTGGCACCTAAATAAGGGCCGCGTGGGATGATGGTTACTTTGTGAAGTGGGTGGGTATGTTCCAGAAGTACGTTGAGGAGCGCATGGCCCGCTTCATGCCAGGCGGTGGAAATTTTTTCCTTTTCGCTCATAGCCAGGCTGCGACGTTCCTTGCCCCAACGGACCTTGTCTCGCGCTTCTTCCAATTCTCTCATGGAAATAGCGCGAAGTCCCTTGCGAGCTGCCATGAGTGCGGCTTCGTTGATAACATTTGCCAGCTCAGCGCCGGAATAACCGGGCGTCCCTCGAGCTAATACTGCTAAGTCGACTTCTTCCCCAAGTTTTACTTTCTTTGCGTGGACTTTGAGTATTTCCTCACGGCCTTTGACATCGGGAAGACTGACATTGACTTGTCGGTCGAAACGGCCGGGCCGCAAGAGTGCGGGATCGAGAACATCCGGGCGATTTGTTGCCGCAATGATGATGACCCCATCCTGGGTGTCAAATCCATCCATCTCAACGAGCAGCTGGTTTAGAGTTTGTTCGCGTTCATCGTGCCCTCCTCCTAGGCCATGGCCCCGGTGGCGGCCAACGGCATCGATTTCGTCAATGAACATGAGGCAAGGGGCGTTCTTTTTCCCCTGTTCGAACATGTCGCGGACGCGGGAAGCGCCTACGCCGACAAACATTTCGACAAAGTCCGAGCCGCTGATGCTGAAGAAGGGAACATCCGCTTCCCCTGCAATTGCGCGTGCGAGCAGGGTCTTCCCAGTGCCAGGGGGGCCGACCATGAGGACCCCCTTTGGAATGCGGCCGCCCAGTTTTTGAAATTTCTTCGGATCTTTTAGAAAGTCCACCAATTCAGAGACTTCTTCCTTAGCTTCCTCGACGCCAGCTACGTCCTTGAAGGTGATTCGGTTTTTATCCCTTGCCATCATGCGGGCCTTGCTTTTCCCGAAATTGAGAGCGCCCTTCCCCGCCATTTTGATCTGGGAGCGGAAGAAAAAGTAAACCGCCACAAAAAGTAACAGAATTGGCACCAGGTTGAGCAAGGTGCTGGCAAAAGCATTCGATTGAGAGCGGATATTGGGCTCAATGCCAGCCTTTTGTAATGAGTCTCTCAACTGCTGGCCATCGTAAGAAATGAACACCGTGGTTTGAAATGGTTGCAATACAGTTGCGCCGGTAGCGGTCTTTTTCGAGTAGTATCCGACGATTGTCTCTGTTTTGCGGCCTTCTTCCACATTGATTGACAGGGGCCGCTCGGTGGTGGAAACGATTTTCGATGCCTTCAAAAGATCATAAAAGCGGGAGCTGGAAATCTCCTCCGCTTGGGAGAAACTCCCTCCCCTGACGAGCAAAGCTCCACCTAAAAGGGCAATTGCCACCGCCACTAGGAGGAGCCCGCGCCAATTCAGCTGGGGGTCATTGTTATTCCCATTTGGACGTTGGCGATTATCCTTGCCAGACTTTTGTTCGTTATCAGCCATTAGATACTTGGATTAAATTAAATTAATACTAATTCCTCTAACACAGCAAAACAACAAATGCAAATTGCGGGCAAATCCGACCAAAATTATTTTAAGGCTTTGGTAGTTTCCATTCACGATGTTCATGTCGGTGCTGTTGAGGGAGTTGAGAAAATTTTAAACGATTTGCAGGAGAGAGGGGTGACGCGAGTTTCGCTGCTGGTGGTGCCAGATTATCACAGGCGAGGCGAGAAGGGCGGGCGCCGCCGGCAATTTCTCCAATGGCTGAAGCAGCAGGAGGCCTTGGGGCGCGAAATAGTTCTGCACGGATATTTTCATTTATACGAGCCAAGAGGCACCACGAAGGGGAATTTGGGCCAAAGATGGATCACTCAGGTCTATACTGCTGGCGAGGGTGAGTTTTATGAATTGGATTATGAATCCGCCAAACGGAAATTGAAACAAGGAAATGAGACATTGGGGGGCGGTAAGATTCGAGGCTTTATTGCTCCGGCGTGGCTGCTCGGGCGCGAAGCCGAACGGGCGGTGGCGGATGCGGGATTTCGATATACGGTTCGCCTCACGTCGGTTGTGGATTTTCACAGCGGCAAAGTTCATAATGCGCCTACGCTAGCTTATAGCGTTCGAAGTTTCTGGCGGCGAAGAATCAGCCTCCTCTGGAACCCCTGCTTAAAATTCCTTTCGACCACATGTCCCTTATTGCGGATCTCCATCCATCCTCCGGATTGGAAATTTCCGGCAGCGCGAGCCCAAATATTACGCCTCATGACGGAGGCGCTTGCTGTTCGCACGTCGATGACCTATTACGAATGGATCTCCTCCCCCTACCGGAAATGACCTCACACATGAGAGGTTCGAGAAACTTTCGTCGGTCCGGCCGCTGCCTGCCGCAACTGAAAAAGGTGGGCGACTCACGGCAAATCCTTGCAACTTACCACTGGTGAGTTCATCAATGCTCTCACTGTGTCCGCACGTACCGATCTTCACCTTTATAGCAAACACAGTGACCGGGCTGCGGATTGGCTGTTGCGCCGTTTGGATTTCCCTGCCAGCTACTCCGATCCTCGCTCGCTTTACGATATGTTGCGCAAGGCAAAAATGAGCTTTGTCACCATCACCGATCACAACACACTCAATGGATGCCTGGAGATCGCCGACCGCCCACACACCTTCCTCAGCGAAGAAGTCACCACCTACTTTCCTGAAGACGGCTGCAAAATATATCTCCTGATTTGGGGACTCAACGAGAAGCAGCACCATGAAATTCACTCCATCCGCGAAAATATCTACGATCTTCAACAATACCTTGCTCAGCAGCAGCTGGCCCATGCCGTAGCGCACCCCTTTCACCAGCTCAATGAGAAGCTGAGCCCCCTCCACTTTCAGCGGTTGATCCTACTCTTCCGTCATTTCCAATCCATTGATGGACGCTATAACAGCTTGCTCAGCGATTCTTTATTGGCCGCTTTAGAGGGACTCACTCCTGAGCGAATCCTCCGCTTTCAGGAACTCACCGGCTTGAAAGCAACCCATGAAGAGCCTTGGAAAAAGATTTGCATTGGGGGGTCAGACGACTACGGAGGAGTCTACCCGGCGCGTGCGTGGACGGAGACCCCGGCTGCCTCTTCGCCTGCGGAGTTCTTGGCCCATGTTCAGGCGGGGCGATGCCATGCGCAGGGCCAAAGCGGAACTCCACTCACCCTGGCCCACAGCACCTACAATACGGCATTCCAATACGCAAAAAGTCGCTTTTCGATGAAACCGGATGATCCGGCAACTCTTCTTTTAGAGCGGGTTTTTTCGCGCTTTATGGAAGGTCGGAATCCCACGGAATTCAGTTTTAAGGACAAATTCGTATTTTTGTGGCAGGGGATTGCCACGGGGAAGATTTTTGAATTGGCGCGGGCCGGAAATAATTCTCTTTGGAAAGAACTTTCTCACTACTTTGGAGAAACTGGAAAACAAGCTGAAATCTCACGCATCACACAAGGAATTCCGGAATCGGAACGACGGGCATTTCTCCTGGCAAGCCTCATTACCAATCAGTTGGGATACCGATTTTTTTCTCAGTTTCTCACTCAGCTCTCCGCGGGGCGATTTCTGGAAAGCCTTCAGCTCATCAGCCCGCTGGTGCCCATGTTGGGAGTGCTGAGTCCCTATCTCTATGGCTTTAGAAGAGAGCGCCTTGGCTGGCTCCGTTCCATGGTTTTGACCTGTCGGGAAGAATTGCCGAAATTCCTGAAAAACTCCAAACGAGCATGGTTTACTGACACATTGGAAGATGTCAATGGGGTCACCAATACCATTCGACGTATGACCGCCGCAGGCGTTGCTGCTGGAAAAGACCTCACCGTAATCGCCTCTCGTTCCCAGGTGGGCATTCAGGACATCCCGATTCGCAATTTTCCGCCAGTCGGCGAATTTGAATTACCTGAATACGAACTCCAAAGACTGAGCTTTCCCCCAATTTTAGAAATGTTGGAATATATCGAACGGGAGCGCTTCTCCGAAGTCATTATTAGCACCCCGGGCCCCGTAGGATTAACTGCCCTATTAGCTGCAAAAATGTTAGGTCTCCGCGCAGTGGGAATCTATCATACTGACTTTCCCCAATATGTTCGGATCTTAACTGAGGACGCCTTCATGGAGACCCTCACTTGGAATTACATGCATTGGTTTTACAGCGCTATGGATCTCATCTATGTCAATTCCGAGGATTATCGGAAATGTTGGCGGGAGCGGGGTATCCGCGAAGACAAACTCAGAATTCTTCCCCGGGGATTGCAGACGGATTTATTTCATCCCCAAAACCGAGAGGAAGGCTTTTGGAAAGCACGCGGTCTGCTAGCCGGAGAAATGGGCATCCTTTTTGTGGGACGTATCTCCAAAGAAAAAAATCCGGACGTTTTAGTGGCCGCCATGAGACGCCTTTGTGAATCACAGGCGAAAATTCGTCCTTTAATCGTGGGGAATGGCCCTTATCTTCCCGAACTAAAAACCGCCCTTCCTCAGGCCATATTTACAGGCTACTTGGAAGGCAAAGAATTGGCCAAAGCTTATGCTTCAGCGGACGTCTTCGTATTTCCTAGCATTACGGACACCTTTGGGAATGTGATTTTAGAAGCTCACGCCAGCGGCCTCCCCTGTATCGTCACCGATCAAGGAGGGCCAAGGGACCTGGTGGACTCAGGGAAAGACGGCTTTGTGATCCGTTCGCTCGATCCCAATTTCCTTGCGGAGCGAATCCTTTGGTTTTTTCAGCACCCGGAGGAGAGAAAAGCCATGGGCCGCGCAGGCCGCGCCAAGGTGGAATCCCGCAGCTGGGCGAAGGCTTTTCAAGATTTCTGGAATGATCTCTCTGCCCCTGTTAAAGGCTGCCCGGATGAGCAGCGGCGCTATTAGCTGGCAGCCAGTCTCGATATGGGACCCTCTTGCCCATTTTCTTGAAGCCATCGAAGAAACAGTGGTGATTCCACAGCGGGCGTCAAGGGATCTTCAAATAGCTGATCAACCAGCTCATCTTTAATGCGCTGAAGTGCTTCTCGTTGTTCCGGTGTTTTATGGCTGTTAGCGAGTTCAGTCTTTTCCAAATAAGTCACTTGAGCTTCAAAAATTTTGCATTTTTCTTCAAAACCTCTCAGAACGCTGGGATTCACGAAACATCTTCTCTGTGCGCCGACAAGATCAGATCTACTGTAGATTTGTCATTCCCTCCTACTATCTGGTCAAAAATCTTATAGGTGTTTCGCTATAATCCGTTAGAAGAAGTGCTTGTTGTTTGTTTTGTTTCTTGGCGTAGAGTAGAAGATGCTGTTCTGTGTGTGTACTCCAAGTGACCGGATTTGCTCTACGGTTCTCGCCTCTTATAGTTGGACTGAGAGAGGATAATTGGCAGCTCAATCTGTTCATGGTCTTACCCTAATATGAGGACTACTTTTTTCAATTAGCAAGATTGGGTAGTCGAGTGGCCACCTTTTACTACTTAGCTAGTACCCCCTGAAAAAGGGTTGAAAAGCATCCGGCGCCTATGTTGCTCAGTTGGTCGAGTAGCGCAGGG
>PSRL01000155.1 GCA_003176035.1 Verrucomicrobiota bacterium | reverse complement strand
GCCTGAATTGAGAATGAGATCGCCTATTTTTGCCAACTGGCGCGCGCTCAGCATTGCCCCGGTTGAAAAATAAGGATTGCCAACACGGTCTTTGCGCCAACCCGCCGTGCCCGCTCCACAGACCGAAAGAACCTTGCGCTGAAGGTAAGCAAGCGGTTGAGTCCCACACCGCTTTAATTTTCTCCGCAAGAATTCCTCAAAGACCTCCCAATGGGCGGGACCATACAAAAAGGCCGAGCCTGGCGGAGAGGCGCCAGGTACCTGCAAGGCAACGCGCCCCTTATCTTGGACTCCATTTGCATACAATGCCTCGTAACCCGTCCTGAGACCCGAAGTTTGGTCCAAAAGTTGTCGAACAGTAATGCTGGATTTAAACGCATCGTGCCGCCATTCGGAAATCGTATTGCTCACAGGCTCTTCCAGGGAAAAGATTCTTTCGGCATCCGCGGCCATTGCCATCAAGCCACACAAACTCTTTGTCATGCTAAATGCGGGACTCCGCCGAATTGCGCTTCCGCCATTATCGTACCTTTCCAGCAAAACGGTACTTCCCTGCTGGATCAAAAGGGAGATACCACCATGGGAAGAGGAATACTGGTGAGCCCGTTTGGCAGCCTCCCGAGAGAGAATTTCAGCGGGAGTGGATTGAAAGCTCACCAGCACCAAAAGGAAACCGAGAAAATATCCCGAAAAGCCCTTGCCCCTCAAAAATAACCGATTGCGGCACGCCATACCCTCTTTTTTGTCTTGCATTCCTCTCTCTCTGGCCTTAACAAAGCCTATTTTTAGGTCCTTTTCAACCATTCTTCGGCTTCATAACGCACTTTGGAGATTTTCCCGGCCGCTTCCCAAAGGGCTTTGTTGGGAGAAAAGCAATTGATACGCGCTCCAAGGTAAGATGCAAACCGCCATGCAAAGGCAGATGGCAATTGCAAATGCTGAATACTCCCCTGATGCAGAAGCCCAAGGGAGGTCCTCTTCTGGGCCCCTCCGGCCACCTTATTGCCATTGTAAGTAAGATCGTTGATTCTCGGGCTTACAAAGCATTGGTTTCCATAGCGTTCCTGAGACTTTTGCACCGCGGAAATTCCATTAAAAAAGCAAGAGAGAGTCGCCTTTAGGCAAGAATGGATTTCATAGTAACTTGCAGCGACGGAAAGCCTTCTGAATGGATGCGAGGCAGGCACAATCAGACTGAACGTCCAATCCCGCCGATGGTCCACCGCCCCCCCACCGCTCCAGCGCCTCACCAATTGCCGCTTTGGAAACGCTTCGTCAATTTCCCTCCACTTCTGACCATAGCCAAACGAAACCCAGGAGTTCTTCCATCGATAGGTCCGCAAGAGCGGGCGCTCAGCGACATTCAACAAAATCTCATCGACAGCCATTTGGAAGGGACCCTCCCTCGGCTGAACATCTTCAAATAAATCAAGTTCGGAAAAAAGATGAAAAAAGGCCAAACCAAATCAAATTGGTGGAAACACTACTGCTCCCCAGAGCGGCATCAAGCCTAGATTTTAGAGCGGCGCAAAAACAAGGCCATATCCATGATATGGACTTGCTTCCGCAACAATGGCTGAGGAAAAAAGATCCACAAAGTTGCGGTCATTTTATAGGGCTTTCGCTATCATTGCTTCTCGCGCCGGCCTCCCTAGGTTTGGATAGTAATATTTGCGAGGAGCGAAGGAGAGGTTCTACGTAAAAAATCAATTAGCTTGGAGGAAACGCCCCGCTACAAAAGATAAAGCTATGCCCTTCTGTTTCAAGCCCTCAAAAGCCGGTTCCTCCAAAGCAATTCCCAAGCCAATTCGCCCGCAGGGTTTCAAGCTATTTGCATGCTGTCATGGAAAGCCCAAACCTCGCATCGAAGGACCATTTCCCTACCAAGCAAAAAGCGGTGCCGTAAGCCCTTTTTTCATGAAAAAACTCTTAGCTTCCCTTTCGGGCCCCCCGATGTCGCCCCAAAGTTCGGAACTAAGTTCGGAACTAAGTTCGGAATCAGAGATCTCTTCCCTCAGTTCGGAATCAGGCCATGAAACAGCTGGAGTATCAGCGAAATTAACGCATCCGAATACTGGGGAACATGCCCCCATTGCTCCTCAAACTGGCATCATGAGGGATACAGGCGTTTTTTTACGCAAAATAAGGGCCACCGTTCGGTTTTCTTTTTATGAGGATTTGTATATTTATTTAGAAGTACTAAAGCAAGTTAAGGAGTTGCAGGATAGAAGAATCCGACCCAATGGCATTGGGGAAAGCAATATTATTCTCCGAAAAGATGGAACCGTAAAAATTGTAGGTTTTGACTCGTCAGACATTGTGCGCAAACCTGGAAATTATATTAAAAGAAATTTGCGGGATAGCTTAATGTTGCGCCGCAACCTGTATTCGCTACTCGGCACACATGCTGAAATAGAAGAGTCAGGCAATCCGAACGAAAAAAAGCACTATGCGCTACTAAAGGAAATTGCTCAAAGCAAGCAGGACATTGCCTCGTATTCAGAGCTGATGTGTCTGATGACCGAACTAGAAAAAATGCGCGATTTTTTTCCAAAGTGGAGGAAGCAAAACGGGCCGCCTTGCACGAAATCTGACGAGGTGACCAAGCTTTAAGAAAAATTCTCAACGTTCCGAACTCCTCTTTCTTAATGCTCCCGTGGGAGCGCTATGCTTTTCTCCGGAACCTATCCGGGATAGTGCGATCTGGCGGACAATTCGGCAACTGTGGACCGCAACCAGAGTGGCAAGACTATAGCGAAGCACCTATAAAATGACAGCAACTTTGTGGGTCTTTTTCCCTCAGCCATTGTTGCAAAAGCAAGTCCATATCACGGATATGGCCTTGCTTTTGCGCCGCGCCCGAAGAAAAAATACCCTTCAAATTTGTGGTCATCTTATAGGTGTTTCGCTATATCCTTCCATTTGGGAAGAAGTTGCCCTAGATTGGCTTGCCTATGGCAAAGGAAGCATTGGGAAAGGGCTTAGGCGCCCTCATTAGCAGACAAATCTCATGTCCTGATCCCAACGAAGAGGTTGGCGGAAAAATTCAATACGTCTCCCTTTCGCAAATTATTTCAAGCCCGCTACAGCCGCGAACCCATTTCCGGGAAGAAAAACTCAGTGAGCTTGTCGAGTCTATTCGTGAACAGGGGATTATTCAGCCGCTCATTGTTCGATTTATCAATCAGAAGTACGAGCTAATTGCCGGAGAGAGAAGATGGAGGGCTGCCCAACATGCCGGGCTTCCGGAAGCGCCGGTTATCGTCCGACAAGCTAGTGACGTGGAAGTCTTGGAGCTAGCATTGATTGAAAATTTGCAACGCGAGGAGCTGAATCCCATCGAGGAAGCTCGCGCTTATATCCGTCTTGCAAATGATTATGGACTCAAGCAAGAGGATATTTCGCGTCGCGTCGGGAAACGCCGAGCTACAGTCGCCAATGCGATGCGCCTATTGGAACTAGCGCCCGAAGTTCAAAGTTTTCTCACTCAAGGCCGCATCACTGTCGGACACGCGAAGGTTCTACTTTCTTTCAAGTCCCATGAAGAGCAGCGCCTCTTAGCGGATACCATTATTCGGAAAGGCGCCTCAGTTCGTGCTGCTGAAAAGCTCGCCCACGCTTTTGCTCGACAAGCAGGAAAAAATACCGGCAGCCGGAAAGTACGCCCTCCAAGCTTGATCCCGGCAATTGCGCATGTTCAAAATCTTTTACAGCACCGTTTAGCTACACGGATCGTAATCAATCATGCGGAAAAGGTAGGAACTATTTCCATCGAATACTATGGTCGAGAGGACCTTTCCAGAATTCTCAGCGAGCTGGGAATTCAAGAAGAATAGGACCTATCCTAAAACTAGGAAGACCGGCGTTGCCAGAAGTTTTGGAGCCAGGCGAGTACGCCTGTAGGGAGATCTACTCCCCGCAATGGGTCGTATACAGGTATTTTTACAAATTCAAAAAAATATCCTGATCTCGGAAGCTCTCGTTATGCAATCAATAACAGGACGCGCTCGCTCTAATTCAACCTCCGCTATCAGGCCCCCCTTCAGTACTTCTTCCTTCAATTTACCACATGCCCGCCCACTGATCAGAACAGAACAACCGCATTCAAAAAGTCTCCCTTCGCTGAATTGGAATGAGCAGAATGTACGGATTGTTTCCCACAGTGCCACAGAACATCCTCACTCCTCGCAATCCCAAAGGCAGGAAATTGACGCTAGTTCCCGTCTTTTGAACAGCACCTTCTCTTCTAAGACCAGATTGGCAGAAATGAGGGAGCTTCTCCAAACATTGGGAATTGAAGATATAGAATCTGCTGCTTCTAGCATCCGCTCTAATCCAAGTTACGAAAAAATTAACTTAAAAGAGCTGAAAATTTCGGCAGTCAACCTACCGGATCCACTTCCGCCAATTACACTGGTTTCACCAAGAGAAGCGTACGTGCAGGCAACATTAGAACGGCCCGACAATTCACTTGAAAAAAAGATTCCTGATGCCACACATAATTATTTTACATTACTTCCTTATCTGCGTATGACAAATAACTAATAGTTTTTTTAACATTTTAGTTCCCAATGTATTTTTACACACTAAACATTTTTATAATATAATACATATTATTTTTATTATTATAATATCCTGTAATGACACCTCTTACGTGCATTAAAAGGCCCCCGCCGGTTAATTTTTTAAAAGATACTGGTGGTACGGAAATTGCAACTGCCCCTTGGGTGCAGAAGAATCCCCCATCCCCTCTCCGCGCTGGCGCTTCTCCGCAAGTTGCTCATAGCACTCCTGTGGTATTTTCCGCTCACTCTCCAAGCTCTTTTGCGACGCCGTCCTCATCCGCTCCTTGCTCTGGCGCTAGTTCAACGAAATCTCCTTCTCCCTCTCCACAAACGCATCCGAGTTTTAATAGCACTTTCCTCCCACAGATCAATGAAGGAGGGAGAAGAGGGGATGAGACAACAATGTCTTCAATGAATGCGGTCACTTCTCCTGAAACAAATCAGAGACAGACACCCCCTTCCCAAAATTTGCAAGACTTTCAAGAACTTTTCAATCAGAGCGTGCAAAAGATGATGATAAATCAGGAGGCGATGGTTTCTACTTTCATTGCACAGAATAAAAAATCCGATGCTATCTTCCAAACCCTCTACGGGATACTAAAAGCAAATAAAGAGGAAACTGAAAATTTATTTGCGCAAATGACCAACCCGCAAGCTCTGAAAAATGACAAGGAAGAGCAAGCGGAAGTTGACAGAATGACAGAAGAAGAAAAGGCAAAACATCGCGAAAACAAGGAAGCGTTAGAACGGCTCTCTCGTTATGAAAAATCGACAGCCTGCGAGCGACGTTGTGATATCTTTGAAAATCAGGCTCTCGCCAAATTAGCGGAAATGCCAGGAGGGATAGAAGACATTACCCAGATGGCGAATAGGACATTTAAAATTTCGCCAGATGATCCCAGTCCGGGCATTTTACCTCACCTTGCAACGAAAATAGGAGAGTTCATTGAATTGCAACATCAATTAGAAGTTGAACAGTACGAAGCACACATACGCGTTCAGAAGCAACGCCTTGGGAGGAAAGAGGAGTGGAATCATATCAAAATTAGGAGTGATATTTTTGCAAATTTGACATACAATCTAGCACTCAAGGATAATTCATATGCAAAAGACGTAAAGGGCTGGTTAGGGGATCTTACTATAAACGTTTCTCATCTGATACCTAAACATGGAAATAAGAATACAGATTCTATTCGATACTATGAGAAATGCAAAAATGGAGAAACCCAAAGTCGTTACTCTCCTGAAAATCGAATATGTTCCGGACTCACGGAATTAGAATTTATAAAAACAATTTTACTGGCACATCGAACTCTCCCGCCAGGCGAGCCTGATGATACATATGTCAGCCAATGTTGTGCCCAATTCAGCGGCCTAGCGTCAGAATGGTACCGCTTAAAAAGTGAGCAAGAACAAGAGGGAAAGTTCGGGAATACAGATAAAATAAATCGTGACTATTTATTCAAGTGTAAGGAACAACTGGGAGAACTTTCTAAAAAAGGCAACAAAAACACCCAGAAAAGCAATCGTGAAGTTCTCTCGGAAATTGAGAATTCAACATTAAAAGAATTAAGGCAAGAGTTTAATAAATTATTGAATGAACTCTCTCGTAAATCCTCCACGTTGCTCCAACGTAAAAAAGATCGTTTCGATACAATTATAGACAATCCTTTTAACGAAGAAGAAAAATCATATATAAAGAAATGCCAAAAAATCCAACGTGCACCACATGACACTTTTATTACTGATATGATTAATTACTATATAGATAGCAATCCTTATCACTTCACTCAGGCCTGCGAAAAACGATTTAAAGATAAACTGAGATGGGTTTTTGAAGAAGAGATACTATATGGTCGTACGATTGAGCCTTCAATTCGAGACATTCTGAAGCGCATGGAGTCCGAAACTAGAGAAGTCTACAAACAAGAAATGCAAACAGCTTTGCATGAACTTAAGAAGCTGGAACGATGCATGGAAATGGCAGAAAGGACTCCCCAAAAATCATTATATTTCAGTATCATTCATCGTAGCCTACAACCCGATCCTATCAAGATAGACACACACGAAAATCAGGAAACGTATGAATATGTGCCCCCTCCGCCACCCAATGAATTCGCATTTGAGATCAATGAAGCAACTGTTTATAATGAGGATATTGTGAAAAAAGCGCTCATTCGGCTCCCTAAAGATCGGTCGCAATCTGAAGCTTTTGAGGTTAAGCCCCCGGCTAAAAAACGTGAGGCGTGGCTGCCAAATACATAAGAATAAGATCAATCAGCGGAACATATCCGGAACCTCTCCCACCCCTTCCACAGCCCGGTATTCACTCGATTTTTGAAAATGGCCCGTCAATGTGACAAGAGGGGGAAAATAGGAAACGACAGGCAGAGCATGAAGCTCACGGCATTTTATTATAAAAGGTACGGAATACCCATTTTCCACTATGGATTTTCAGTTAAGTTAACGATATATTAACATATAATGTACAAGCCAACTCAACCAAATCTTGCTTCACGAGCCGCTGGCAGTACCCCTCGGCTTCGCACACCTCTACCCTCTCGCAGGGAGCTTCAAGTCCCTCATATGGCCGGTAGCCCACCTTCCACTGCAGGCGCCGCTGCGTTCCCTTTAAGCCCTCCTCCCTCTTTGGTAGGGGAATCCTCTAAACCCCGGTTTAACATACCGCCAGCTCATCCCAGCGTTCAAGTCCGCGGTCCTCTCGGGGCCAGCAGCCAACCTCTTGAAGGCGGCGCGTCATCCGATTTGAGCCTTCCTCCCTTTTCGATAAAGGAATCCTGTAAAAAAATTGCGCCGGGCTTTTACCACTTCCAGCCTCAACCCAACCAATTCATTCCATCATCTCTCCCAACATCTTCCTCGTCTTCGAATGACGTATCCTCTGAAATTTTGCAAACCATCAGAAATGCTGCCGAGGAAATAGCTATCAAGGAAGTTTCTCAGGAAATTGCTCAGGAAGCTGCCAAAAAAATTGCCGCTAGAAAAGCCGCTGCTAAGAAGGCTACTAATAATAAAGCTCTTGTGAAGGAAGTCTCGAAGTTGAAGGCAACTCCCAAATCAACATTTTATGTCGCGTCCCCCATGTCTGAATTATCGCCGCCGCAGGAAAAGAAACCTCTTGACAACCCCTCACTGAAAAAAGTTCCAATTCCGAACATCCCAAATACTCCGGAAACTCGCTGCCAAACAGATGCGGAGTCTTTAGCCTCCAAAAAAACGATAGAGAAATCGAACCAAGAGCTACAGACAGCTTATGCTAGTAAAGCTTTCGAAAGTCCTACCACGTCAAATGAAGCTAACCGCGGCACAGTTTATGATCCCGTTTGGGACCTTGAGGAAACGTTAGCGAAATTAGAGCAACAGTATCAGGCAGTTTGTGGTAATAACGCTCCTGAAATTCCTCACACGTCAAAGAACCATCTTTTGGCAGAGGAAGACAATTCGAAATATATTCCCCAAGTTAACCCAATCTATGCTCCCAATTTGAAAAAAACCGCAATGCTCTCCGCAGAGGAACTCCTCCAAAAAGCCCCACCTCCGCCACAAAAAGAGAAAGAGAAAGTTATGGAGTGGTACAAATACTAATTTTTTATCTTGAAGATCCTGAGAACGATCTGTTGTGTTTTTAGTAGTCCTTGGATACATGATGGCTATCTAACCGTGCTAGTTGAAAAAGGTGGTCCTCATGTTAGGAAAAGAGCATGAATAGATTAAATGACCATTTTTCTCCTCCGAGTCTAACAAGTCAGACTGTACGAGGCGAAACCTGCGGAGCGACTTCGGTCACTTTAGGGAAATGTAGAACAGCATCTCCTGCTTTACGCCAAATAGAAACGAGCCAAACAACAAATCATTTCTCTGCCGGATTATTTCCGGCATCGCCTGCCCCAAAAGAACTCACCTCACCAGGCACCCCAATTTTACTGGAAATTCCGGAAAAATTGCATCCGCCCCGCCGTGGCGCCCATTGCAAGATTTCTGCTCTCGCGCTTTTCGATGCTTATCACACTGAGGCAACAAACATTAGAAATGTCCCTTTATTGGCTCTAAAAAGGGATGTCATTAGCATTCGAAGAATTTCCAAAAAGCATCATTCTGTACAAGGCGAAGTGCTACAGAGGCAGGATCTTTGTAACATAGCAAAGGATATAGGTTATGACGCAGAGGTAATTCAATGTAAAGATATCACCCAGTTTGGAAACACTATTTACGAATGTCTCAAAAAAAATAATCCTCCTCTTGTGGTATTTCCTGTTGATTCAGATGGGGGCCCCCGTATTGCAAAGGAACCTTCAGAACTATGCGAGCATGGGGCTTTAATCACCGGTTTTAATCCACAGACTCTGGAAGTGACTCTTGCCCATTGGGGCAAGACATTTGGAAAAATACCTCTTTGGAAGCTGTATGCTTCGATGCAAAGTCTGCTTCCAAGGCGTTTACAAGAAATTTATTTACTTAAATATAAAAACGACAAAACTCGGGCTCTGCACAATCCTATTCCCACGAAATATGAAGGTTATAAATACCCTGATATATTTGATATGGTAGGTAGGATGGGTACGGTATATCAGTCCGATGACTATCGGGATGAAAATTTACGGGAATCAATGATTCCTAAAAAAGGCACCGGTTTCAAAAACTGTCTGTTCGTGTTCACTCCAAACCCAGAAAGTGAACGTTGGGTAACAACGAGTCCGGAGAAGCAAATCGAAAATATTCAGCCTTTTTCGATATCCGCTGACGTTCGCAAAAGAGCTTCAAGCGATCTAAAGAATGCTCTTTATGAGGCTCACCCCCGCAACATAAATAATCAGCGCGCGAAATCTATAGTAGCTTCGATCTTGTCAGCGTATAACGAAGATCGTTTCGTGAGTCCCAGCGTTCTGAGAGGTTTTGAAGAAAAATGCAAAAGTTTTGACAGCCAAATGACTTATTTGGAAAAAACTGAACTCGCCAACCGTAAAACACCAAAGCAACTAGCAGCATTTAAAAGAATTATAAATGAGCTGGTTGACCAACTATTTGCAGATCCCTTGACGCCCGCTGTGGAATCCCCGCTGTTTCTGCAATGGCTGCAAGAAAATGGGCACGACGCCACATACCGAGACTGGCTGGCAACTCAGAGCTCCGCTGCTAGTAGAAATTGCCTACTCGAACACGTGATGGCTACCTAACCGTGCTAATTGAAAAAGGTAGTCCTCATGTTAGGAAAGCCCCATGAACATATCAACAAGCCGACAATCATCCGCCCCGAGTCCAACAAATCAGACTGTACGAAGCGGGAACTGCGAAGCAAATTCAGTCACTTTGGGGACACTCAGAGCAACATCTCCTGCTCGACGCCAAATAGAAACAAGGCAAACAACGAGCACTTCTTCTGACGGATTAGTTGCGGCGTCAACTGACCAAAAAGACCTCGCCTCACTAGGCATCCCAATTTTACTGAACATTCCGGAAGAATTGCACCCGCCATGCCGTGGCAACCATGATAAGATTTCTGCTCTTGCGCTGTTCGATGCTTATCGCACTGAGGCAACCGACTTTAAAAATGTTCCTTTATTGGCTCTAAAAGAGGATGTCATTAGCCTGCGAAGAATATCCAAGAGCCATAATTCTGCGCAAGGGGAAGTGCTACAGAGGAAGGATCTTTGTAACATAGCAAAGGACATAGGATATGATACGCAGGAATTCCACTGTGAAGATATCACTGAGTTCGGAAAAACTATTTACCAATGCCTCAAAGAAAATAATCCTCCCCTTGTGGTATTTCTTGCTGATCCACAAGATGGTAATCCGACTACCGAAAGGAGGCTATTAGAAGAGTGCGAGCAGGCAGCTTTAATCATCGGTTTTGATCCACGTACTTTAGAAGTGACTCTTGCCCATTCGGGCAAGACATATAAAGAGATACCCCTCTCTCAGCTGTATAAATCGATGCAGAATCTGCGTTCAACACGTTCGCAAGAATATTATTGGCGTGTCTATAAAGATAACAAGACTCGTGGTCTGAGCAATCCTATTCCAAAATATGGTGGTTATGAGAGCCCTAAATATCCCAGTATGTCGGCTGGGGAGGCGAATTTACTGGAATCAACAATTCCTCAAGAAGGCACCGGTTTTAAAAACAGTCTGTTCGTGTTCACTCCAAACCCAGAAAGTGAACGTTGGGAAACAAGGAATCCGGAGAAGCGAATCAGAAATCTTAAGCCTTTTGCGATCTCCGCTGACGTTCGTAAGACGGTTTCAGTCAATCTCATGTTTTGTCTTTATGATCTTCACAAAGGCGATGTTAGAGAGCGTGAGAAACGGATAGTAAATCGGATCTTATCGACATATGAAGAAGATCGCTTCATAAGTCCCAGGGTCCTGAGAGGATTCGAAGAAAAATACAGAATTTTTGATGCCCAAGTGACCCTTCTGCAAACGACTGTACTCGCTAGCGCTAATAAGACACCGGCGCAAACAGAAGCACTAAGAAGCATTGTAGATGAGCTGGTTGAGCAGCTATTTGAAGATCCCTTGACGCCGCCTGTAAAATCACCACTGTTGCGTCGATGGATTCGAGAAAATGGGCTCGATGTTGCCCCAACTGGCTAGTAGCTAGTCGTCCCTGAAAAAGTCCTTTTGGCTAGAAAGCATCAATGTCCGGAGGCAATTTGATAACGAAATTTCGACCAGAAAATTGATAGTAAAATGAGAAACCTGGTCGAAAAGAGAATCCATGGGTTTTGGGG
>PSRL01000017.1 GCA_003176035.1 Verrucomicrobiota bacterium | reverse complement strand
TGGCGGAGGGAGTGGGATTCGAACCCACGAAGGCTTTCGCCTCTCCGGTTTTCAAGACCGGTGCATTCAACCGCTCTGCCATCCCTCCCTGCCTTTCCATACGGATCCCTATGCGGCCCTATAGCAAACACGGCCAGGGGATGG
Source organism: Verrucomicrobiota bacterium (assembly GCA_003176035.1). GTDB lineage: Bacteria > Verrucomicrobiota > Verrucomicrobiia > Chthoniobacterales > Xiphinematobacteraceae > Xiphinematobacter. The sequence continues at coordinate 17,452 of PSRL01000017.1, read as the reverse complement.
TCTGTAAAGGACTTTAAGCAGCGGGGGCCGGTTGTTCGTTTCTCGCTGCCTGCGAAGCATCCCGTTTAGCTTGCTGCAAGTGACGGTAGTCCCTGATTTTTAGGGCACAAAATGCTCCCAAGCCTATCGCAAGCACTGCCGCACCCACTGCAAGTATGGGTAGCAGGAGGGTTCCTGCCGAGACAGCTGTAGCGCCTACCGCAAGTGCGGCAATAGAGGTTACTGCTGTCTCCACTCCTATGGCGCCTACAGCTAGCGAAAGCAATCCACCCGCCGAAGCAAAGAACGTCCCACATTTAGGATGCTTATCAAGCCACCTTGCAAGAGGCGTCTTGTGTAAAGCAGCTTTCAAAGCTGCAACCTTGCCCTTCAACTTGTTGTTCTCGCCCTTCAACTTGTTGTTACCATCCCTAAGCCGCTCCACATTGTACTCTTCATGTTCAATATCCGCTGTGAACGAGTCTAATATGAGCTTTTGCCTTTTATTATCTCTACGCAACATCTCGACCTTGGCTTTCATATTTGTGAATCCCCTTACATGTTGCGCTTCCAAAGGGGCGTCAGATACCAAAGAATTGGGTTCAGAAGTGCTTCGACGAAGAGCAGCAAGGGGGCTAACTCCGCCGGAGCCTCTCAGCAGGCTCCCCTCTCCGCTACTGACAGACTCTGCCCGCAAAAATGCATTGCTTTGCGCATCAGCACCACCTCTATCATTTTCCATAGGTCTAATCCGAGGAATGGCTGATGTCGATGCCCTGCGTCCTCCATTCGGGAGTGGAGAAGACGCGATTTCCCCTCCACCACCTATATTTTGTGTGATTCTCATAGAGCATATACTATCGCCTCGTTTTGGATATTCACATTTAACAAATTAGTATCAACTTGATAATAACAGTTTTTTTTCCTAGAAGGCACCCATGCTACAACCCATTGTGTAATCTTGGATTTTCGGTAGTAGCAAAATAACGGTTTCCGAATAACGGAATTATATCGTACTTTTTTGCCACCCGTTAAGATGGTGCCGGGTTTAAAGGATGTAGGACTTACTCCATTTTCTTGGATTAGGGTTCGGACCTTTTTCGTTTGTTTGTCGAAGCTGTAATAAAGTAATTTAGCAGTTTTTCTGCCTAGAAGGCACCCACACTACAACCTATTGCATAATCTCGAATTCTCAGCGATAGCAAATAAGAGACACTAAATCAGAGATTTATATCGTCATTTTGGCTGTCCATTAAGATGCTACTGGGTTCAAATCATGTAGGAATTACTCTATTTTTTGGATTAGGGTTCGCACCTTTTTGTTTATTTGTTGAAGCTGTAATAAAGTTATCAGAGGACTCAGTACATCGCCTGCTGCTTTCTTCTTGCACTGTCCGCGGGAAAGGTCCATTAACAACCTTACGTTTTATTGTATGCTACGAAGTTTTTTCATCCTCCTGAGCTTTGCGGTGGTTGCTGTCCTCATTGCCGGATGCGCCCAGCCTGATTTGGCGGGCGCACCAAAGGAAAGTTCTATTCCATGGAACCGACCAGCAAATTGGGAGGGCGCGGGGGCTCTCGGAGGCCTGGGTATGGGGGGTATGGGTTCAAGGTAAGTCCGCTTTGATAAAAGCCTGTTAAGCCCTTGTGCAAACGGGTAATATGTCTGATAAAATCCTGCTCATCCGTGGCGGCGCGGTTGGTGACTTTATTCTTACACTGCCAACCGTAGCTCTGCTCCGACAGGGATTTCCTAAAGCGCGGGTGGAGATTTTAGGAAGGCCTCACATTGTTCAATTGGTAGAAGGCCGTTATTACGCGGAAAAAACACTAGACCTCGATAGTCCGTCTTTATCCGGTTTTTTTTGTCCCGATGCAAAACCAGATTACCCTTGGACAAATTATTTTTCCGGTTTTCAACAAATCATCAGCTACTTATATGATCCGGACGAGGTATTTACTCGCAATCTCTACCGCTGCGGGGTTCACCGCATTATTCAAGGATCACCTAAAATTCAGGCGGGTCGACATGCCGCCTTCCAGCTAGCGCAGCCTTTGGAAAGTCTGGGACTGTTTTTAAGAGACCCGGCCGCTCGTCTATTTCCTTCAGAATCAGATAGGCAATCTGCTCATAACGTATTGCACACCAAGGCAATCTCCGACAATAATCCATTTATAGTCATTCACCCCGGAAGCGGAAGCCAACGTAAAACCTGGCCCGCTACTCACTGGAGAAATTTCTGTCTCGATTTTCTACGAACCTTTTCTCAATTTTCGATCCTCTGCGTTGGAGGAGAATCTGACAAATTAGCCCTGGATTTTTTGCGCAATCAGCTCCATTCATCTCGTTTGGCATTTTTAGAACATCTCTCTCTTCCAATATTGGCTGCGGTGCTTTCAAAGACTTCCGCCTACGCCGGACACGACACCGGCATCTCTCATATAGCAGCCGCGGTCGGCGCGCCTTGTTTTCTTCTGTATGGTCCCACCGATCCTAGGGTGTGGGCCCCGGCTCATCCGACAGTCCATGTGTTGACTTCTTCTACCGGTATGATGGAAGATCTTTCCACCAAGACGGTTTTTGGCGCCTTTGAATTTTTTTTAACCACCTATGCAGGAAGCAGAAACGGTTTTAGCTATTGATCCGTCTCTGCGGAGTACTGGCTATGCCGTCTTACATTGTGCTCATCAGAACATCTCATGCATACAATTTGGGACGATTCGAAATACCCAGGCGTTGCCCCTTTCAGGTTGTCTTCTCTCTATCCGCCAAAAAATTTCTCAATTAATCGTGGAATATTCGCCAACATCTTTTGCAATCGAAGCCATTATTTATGTTCAAAGTCATCGAACAGCAATCAGCATGGGCGCGGCTCGTGGAGCGGCTATTTTATCTGCTGCTGAACGCGGACTGCCGATCTATGAATACGCTCCTCGCAAAGTCAAACAAGCGGTTGTTGGCCGTGGCTCCGCGGCAAAACATCAAGTGGCTTTCATGATCAGAGCCCGGTTGGGACTGACCGAAACCCCTCCCGAAGACGCCGCAGACGCAATTGCTGTAGGCCTCTCCCATTTTCAAGCACGATCAGCCTTTCTCTCTTTGGGCAAACCCCACCCGTCTATTTAAGGCATGAAGATACCGGCAATAGAGTGGCTGGGAAGAGTCCCCTACGAGGAAGCTCTTCTTATTCAGGAACAATTGGTCAGATCCGTTCTTGCCACCGGGACCGAGAAGATTTTGCTTTTAGAGCATCATTCCGTTTACACTATTGGCAGAACGCAGGATGAATCCAGTCTCGTTGACCGAAATAAGCTTTCGTTTCCTATTCATCGAATCAACCGGGGTGGCCAGGCAACTTATCATGGACCAGGTCAGTTGGTTTGTTATCCCATCCTCAACATTGCCACTAGAGGGCGTGATTTACATCGCTATCTGCGCTTCCTTGAAGAGGTAAATTTGGCAGTACTCTGGGAATATGGTATCCGTGGCTGCCGCCGAGAGGGGCTGACGGGGGTTTGGGTAGAAAATCGCAAGATTGCCTCGATTGGTGTAGGCATTCGTCGCTGGGTCTCTATGCACGGGTTTGCTTTGAATGTTGCAAAAAGTTTGCCCGGGTTTTCGGAGATCATTCCCTGTGGAATCGCAGGGGTCGCCATAACTTCCCTGTCAGCTGAAATGGGGCATGATGTCGCTCTCTGCGACGTGGTGGGAACGACAAAAAAGGTCCTTGCGCACCTGCTAAAGGTGTCAGCTGACGGGTCGTTCTAACTGGCGAAGGCTGTTTGCAATAGACAAATAGAGAGCTTTTGCTACGAGATGAGTCCGCTCAAGCGTCAGATAAACAACGGGAGTAGTAAAAAGGGTCAAAAGTTGAGACACAAGGAGGCCGCCAACAATGGCCACTCCCAATGGTTGGCGAAGCTCTGAACCGGTGCCGAACCCTATGGCCAGTGGAATAGAGCCGAACAAGGCAGCGGCATTTGTCATCATAATAGGCCGAAATCGCTTCAGGCAGGCCTGATAGATAGCCTCACGTGGATTTAATTTTTGTTCCCGTTGCGCTTCAAGAGCAAAATCTACCATCATAATAGCGTTCTTCTTCACTATTCCTATCAGGAGAATGATCCCGATAATTGCCACGACACTCAATTCCAAGCCGCTGAAATGAAGAGCAAGTAGAGCGCCTGCCCCCGCTGTCGGTAAAGTGGAAAGAATGGTCAACGGATGAATCAGATTTTCGTAAAGTATGCCCAGAATGATGTACACAGCGCCGATCGCTCCCAAAATGAGCAACGTTTGAGAAGAGGCCGTTTTTTTAAACACTTTCGCATTTCCTGCAAACTCGCCTTTAATGGAGTCCGGCATATGCAAATCACGCTTTGCTTGCTCAACAATATGTTCCGACTCCCCTAACGAAACTCCGGGTTTTAAATTAAACGAAAGCGTTGCAACGGCAAATTGCCCCTGATGGTTGACGATTAATGGCGAGGTTGTTCGCTCAAAATGAGCCACCGCAGCCAGTGGGAGTAGCGTTCCGGAAGAAGATTTAATATAAATACTATTCAGATAATTAGGATCTGATAATAGCCGAGGCTTTGCCTCCAGGATCATGTGAAACTGATTCATATTTGAATACACAGTCGATACCTGCATTTGACCAAAAGCACTGTATAAAGCGGAATCGACCTGTACTGGTTCGACCCCCAAGCGGCCCGCAACATTCCGATCGACAACAACGTGAACTTGACGTCCCTCAAATTGTTGGTCGCTGCTCACATCAGCAAGCTTAGAGTTTGCTTGCAGTTTTTTGGTGAGCTTAGGCGCCCATTTTAATAACAAAGAAAGATCCGAGCAACTGAGAGCGTATTGATACTGCCCGGTTCCAATACGTCCACCTGTTCTGAGATCCTGGGCCGGAAAAAGATAAAGACTGGTTTGCCGAACCGCGGCAAATTTGGGCCGGAGTCGATTAATCACCTGGTCGACATGGACCTTTCGTTCCGAAAGTGGTTTCAGTGCGATAAATAGACGGCCGCTGTTGCTTGCAAAGCCCGATCCGTTAAAGACCATAGATGACACGGCCGCAACCGCCGGGTCATTTTGAACAATTTTTGCGAGTTGATTTTGCTTGGCCGCCAAGGACTGAAAGGAAATGTCCTGCGAGCCCATGGTGACCCCAAGTAATAATCCTGTGTCTTGCTGAGGAAAAAATCCCTTGGGAATCACTATATATAACGTGATGGTAATTATGAATGTGACAAGTAAGACCAATCGCATAAATTTTTCGTGTCCCAGTACCCAGGCTAATGCTTTCTGATAAAGAGTCAGCATTTTCGAAAACTGAGCCTCCAAGCATTGAGCTACGGCATTGTTACTTCCGCAACCTCCTTTTTGTAAGAATTTTCCACAAAGAGCCGGTGTCAATGTGAGGGAAATGATGGCGGAAACCAAAATTGCAGCACTCAATGTCCCAGCAAATTCGCGAAAAAGCCGACCGACAACCCCCCCCATGAGCAATACGGGAAGAAAAACCGCCACCAACGAAATACTCATGGAGATTACTGTGCAGCTTATTTGCTTTGCCCCAAGTAATGTCGCATCAAATGGAGTGTACCCCTCGTCGAGATAAGCAACGATATTTTCAATCACCACGATGGCATCGTCCACAAGGAACCCGACCGAAACGGTAAGAGCCATTAGGGAAATATTATTCAGACTAAATCCGCACAGCCACATCACCCCGAAGGTGGCTGCGAGTGCAAGGGGCACCGTCGCTCCGGCAACTAAGGTTGGAGTCAGACGGCGGAGAAATAATAGCATCATCAAAATAACCAACCCAGTCGAGAGAAGTAAAGTGAACTGAATATCGCGAACCGATGCGTGGATAGTCTCCGTACGATCGACAGCTATTTCCAGATGCACAGCCGGAGGTATCCAAGTTCGTAAAGACGGAAGTGCCTTTCGGATCTCTTGAATAACTTGGATGACATTTGCATCTGGTTGCTTAAATATGATCAAAATGACCGCTCGCCTACCGTTAAACCAGCCGCCTTGGAGGGTATTTTCCGTACCGTTAATGACATTCGCTATTGAGGAAAGTGGGATCGGAATACCATTTTTTTGCGCAATAACGAGGTGTTGATACTCGGAAGCATCTAAGAGTTGGCCGTTGGTGTGGAGGACATACGAATGACCATTTGCTTCGATAAAGCCTCGCGGAGCGAAGTGGTTGGTATTCAGAAGAAAACTTTTCAAGTCATCCAAACTCATTCCCAAACTTGCAAGTTGAACCGGATCGACTTGCACCCGGACGGCAGTCTTTGCTCCGCCGGCAACGAGAACTTGGCTGACGCCCGATATCTGGCTCAACCGCTGAGCGACAATTTCGTCGGCAAAATCATACACCTTGGAAATTGGCATCGTATTGGAAACCATGGCTAAAATCATAATTGGCGCACCTGCAGGGTTTGCTTTCCGGTAAGTGGGCGGCATCGGCAAGTTGGGGGGCAAATCGTGAGCGGCAGCATTAATAGCGGCTTGAACGTCTCGAGCTGCACTGTCGATATTTCGGCTGAGATCAAATTGCAGGGTAATCGAGGATCCACCCAAAGTGCTGGAGGAGGTCATTTCCTCGAGACCAGCAATCTGTCCTAACCGCCGCTCCAAAGGGGCCGCCAGGGCGGTTGCCGCGGTTTCGGGGTTGATTCCCGGCAAGGTGGCATTTACATTGATCGTTGGAAATTCGACATTAGGCAGGGACGCGATAGGCAATGTAAAATAAGCTGCCATCCCAAGGAGAAAGAGTCCCACGGCCAGGAGCAACATACTCCGTGGACGAGACACAAAAGGATGGTTCATGTGGATACGGAAATAATGTCTCTCTTTTTGATATCGTTCCGGCGGCGCTTGAACCATTCTTCAAGCTGGTCGAATTGCAGATAGATTACCGGAGTAGTATAGAGAGTGATGAGTTGAGAAAGCAGAAGCCCTCCAATAATTAGGACGCCGAGTGGACGCCGCAGTTCAGAACCAGTCCCGCTCTCCAGCGCCAATGGCAAAGCACCTAATAACGCGGCGGCGGTGGTCATGATAATGGGGCGAAATCTCAGGAGGCAGGCCTGACAAATAGCATCGTACGCTGAAACAGAAGTGGTTCGGCGCATGTCTAAGGCAAAATCAATCATCATAATCGCATTCTTTTTAACAATGCCGATCAAGAGAATGAGTCCAATTAAAGCCACTAGCGAAAATTCGAGCTTACAAACAAGAAGCGCCAGCAACGCTCCCACCCCGGCACTTGGGAGCGTTGAAAGTATTGTAATTGGGTGAATATAGCTTTCGTACAAAACACCCAGGACAATGTAGATGACTATAATTGCTGCAATAATAAGAACCACTTCTGTGCGCAGAGAAGATCTGAACTCGGCGACACTGCCTACAAATTGCGTCTTTACGCGCTCGGGCATCCCAATCTCGCGCCGTACTCGTTCGATGGAGTGCACGGCTTCACCTAGGGAATGTCCAGGGCGCAGATTGAAGGAGAGAGTCGCCGAAGGAAATTGCCCTTGGTGAGAAATACTGAGCGGCACCAGGTTAATTCGGGTCGTAGCCAAGGCATTCAAAGGAACTAGCTTACCGGTGGTCGATGGTACGTACAGTCTATCGAGGGCTTGCGGTGAATTTCGGAATGCAGACTCATTCTCCATCACTATGCGATACTGATTGAGTTCGGTGTAGATGACAGAAATCTGGCGTTGTCCGAAGGCGTCGTAGAGAGTGTCATCAATTGCTTGTATCGGCACATTTAACCGAGAAGCGGTAATGCGGTCGATGAGGATATCCAATTGGAGGCCGTGCGTTTGCTGATCTAATGCAACATCGGCAAGGCCGGGTTCAGCTTTCAAGGCGTTCAGTAATCGAGACGCCCATTTCTGGAGTATCTCAGAATCAACATCTTCCAAAATATATTGAAACTGAGTCCGACTGACATGCGTATCGATTTGCAAGTCTTGTGCTGCCTGTAAATACAGGCTGATTCCAATGATCTGTCGTGCGCTTTCCGAAAGTCGCGACATGATTTTCCGCACATTTGCGCGGTGTTCGCGGGGTTTTAATACGATATAAAGGCGTCCGCTATTTTGTGTGGGATTCATTGTGCCGGCACCGGTGAATGCAGCTATGCGCAGGACATCGGGATCACGCGAGAGCACGTCCGAAAGCTGCTTTTGTAAAGCAACCATTTTCCGAAATGAAATATCCTGCGCAGCTTCTGTAACGCCAATGATTAATCCCGTGTCTTGCAGAGGAAGCAGGCCTTTGGGAATCCACATGAATAAAAATCCAGTCGCAATGAGAGTGATGAGGGCAATGAAGAGCACCGTTCGTTGATGGCGCAATACCCGGCCCAAAGAGCGCTCATAAAGATCAAGGACAAATCCCGTGAGGAAATGTTCTTTTTTAAGCCATTCTCTTTTTATGATGGCGCCGAGGCCCTTTCCGAGTTCCTTGTTGTTTTCCTTGCCCTGAGCCATGTTGAGCATTTTGGCGCACATCATTGGCGTAAGTGTTAATGACACAACAGCCGAAACGATCACGGCGCAACTGAGTGTGACCGCAAATTCCCGAAAAAGTCTGCCAACAATGCCAGACATAAACAGGAGAGGAATAAAGACCGCTATTAGCGAAATGGTCAGAGAAATAATGGTAAAGCCGATCTGCCGCGCCCCTTTCAGGGCCGCACTTAATGCGGACTCTCCTTGCTCGACATAGCGGACAATGTTTTCAATCATTACGATCGCATCATCCACGACAAATCCGGTCGAAATGGTCAACGCCATGAGAGAAAGATTGTCCAAGCTAAAACCCAGCAGGTACATGCAAGCAAATGTGCCGATCACGGAAACAGAGAGAGCCAAACTCGGAATTACGGTAGCGCTCAGTTTGCGGAGGAATAGAAACAAAACAAGGATCACCAAAAACACCGTCAACAGCAGTGTGAATTGCACATCGCGCACCGAAGCACGGGTTGTTTCGGTTCGATCTGAAAAAACTGAGATGTGCACTCCCGCTGGCAATGAGCGGGTCAACTGCGGAAGCAACGCTTTAATTCGATCAACCGTAGCAACCACATTCGCACCCGGTTGCCTTTGAATATCCAAAAGGACAGCTGGTTGATAAGAACGGTGATGGTCAGCCACCCAGGCTCCGACCAACGAATTTTCGACCCCATCTTCGATGGAAGCTACATCTTGTAAACGAATTGCGGCACCATTTCGATAAGCTACAATTATGGGGGCAAGTTCGCTGGCGCTTCGGATTTGATCGTTGGTCCCAATGGTAAATGATTGATGGGTTCCATTAAAACTGCCTTTTGGTGCATTAACATTCGCTTGGTCGATGACATTTCTTACGGTTTCCAGGCTAATTCCTTGAGCGGTAAGTGCGGCCGGATTCACGCGTACTCTCACAGCGGATTTTTGGTTGCCTTGCGCAGTCACCAGGCCAACTCCGGAAACCTCACTCAGCTTTTGGGCTAATATAGAGTCCGCATAGTCATTAATCTTCACGAGCGGCAGGGTATCCGATGTAATGGCTAAGGTGAGGATAGGGGTATCCGCCGGATTGACTTTACTATATACAGGGGGGTTCGGCATGCCCTTGGGTAATACCCCGCCGGCATCATTGATGGCTGCTTGTACATCCTGTGCGGCTTGATCAATTCCTTTATTCAAGGCGAACTGTAAGGTGATTACGGATGTGCCAAAAGAGCTCAGAGAGCTCATCGAGGATAGACCGCTTATTTGTCCGAATTGTTTTTCTAAAGGTGCGGTTACCAGACACATCATTACTTCCGGGTCGGCACCCGGATACTGGGAGGTCACTTGAATGGTCGGAAAATCAACGGTAGGCAGCGCCGAAACAGGAAGAAATTGATAACCAAGGACACCTACTAGAATGATTGCAACCATTAATAATGAGGTTGCGATAGGCCGCTTAATAAAAGGCTCCGAGATATTCATATTCTCCCCTCTTCCGGAAATAAAGCTTAGGAGGTTCGCTTATCATCCTTTTTAAGGGATTTTGATGACTCGATAATTACCAATGCATTTTGCTCCAATCGATACTGCCCCTCGGTAACGACTTTTTCTCCTGGCTTCAAACCCGAGGTAATTAAAGTGTCTCCTTTTTCCGAGGGACCGATAACCACAGAACGCATGAGGGCCCTCTTTCTTTCATTTACAATATAAACATAGGGGCCATTTGGTCCTAGTTGGACAGCTTCAGCAGGCACCACAATGGCATTCGGAGAAGTTTTAATTAATAAGCGCACATTCACAAACTGGCCTGGCCAGAGGTGGTAATCCTTATTTTCGAAGACAGCCTTTAGCCGAATGGTAGCGGTAGTGGAATCAATTTGATTATCCACAACAGCCAGGGTTCCCTGGCTAAGAATGGTGCGGTGATTCCTATCCAATACAATGACCAAAAGGTTTTGGTTCTGTTGTGAGGCATCGCGAATCTGCGGCAGATCCTGTTGAGGCAGTGTGAAGGTGACGAAAATCGGCTGGATCTGATTAATCACAACGATGGAAGATGCGCCGTTGACATTTGCCGCACTGTTTGCTGTGACAAGATTGCCAACGTCCACCTGTCGGACGCCCGCTCTTCCGGAAATCGGAGCGATTACCTGCGTGTATTCCAACTGAGTTTGTTGGCTCTCAAGATTAGCCTGATCCGCTTGGACCGTCGCCTGAAGCTGAACAACCAAGTATTTTTGAGTATCATAAGTTTGTTGGTCTATGACGGCTCTTGACAGAAGTTTTTCGTCACGTTCAAGTACGACACGCGCATTTTCCAATTGGGCCTCGTCTTGCTGTTTTTTTGCAACGGCTTGATGGTACTGTGCTTGGTAAACGCGAGGGTCAATCACCGCCAACACATCTCCTTGATGAACCTCCCCTCCCTCCCGAAAACGGATCTCTTGAATCTGCCCCGAAACGCGAGCATTTACTAAAACCGAGTTGTATGCCTGTACAGTTCCCAGGCCATCAAGATAAAGAGGAAAGTCTTCCTGTCGCACCGTGGCAAGCTTGACCGGCACTCCGACTTCTTTTTGGCAGTGATGAGCTGGTGACCGTTCGATCGAATAAAAGGTTCTCCGGAGCGACAATCCCGCGAGCATCAGCAATCCGCACCAGATCCAAAAAGAAAGCCATCGGCGGCGCAAGTCTGCATTCTGTTTCTTATGTTCGAAAGACATTGTTAGTTGAGGCCCCGACGGAGCTGATTTAGCTTTAACCAAGATCGTTGCACGATTTTTCCTAGCGGAGGAGGCGAGAAGAGTCACCTCCATTCTAGCCGGAATAATGCTCTAAAATTTATAAAGATACAAATTGCTACATCAACAGTCTGAAAAACGCCTTTGTTCTATTTCCGATGCCTCTCGGCCAACTACTTACATCTTCAAGAAGTTCTGAAGCAACGCCTTACCATCCTCAGTTAGGATCGACTCCGGGTGAAATTGTACTCCATGGATGGGAAATTCTCTGTGCCGAAACCCCATAATTTCCTTTTCCGTTGTCTCAGCCGTAATTTCTAAACAATCCGGAATTGATTCTCGTGCAACAATTAAAGAATGGTACCGAGTTGCCCGAAAGGGATTACGAAGCCCTACAAAGACACTCTGGCCGTTGTGATGAATTGGAGAAGTCTTGCCGTGCATAAGGCGTTCAGCTCTGACTACTTCCGCTCCAAAAACCTCACCGATACACTGATGGCCCAAGCAGACACCAAGAACAGGAATCCGAGGCCCCAGCGTATGGATGATCTCTTTGCTGATACCAGCCTCTTTCGGGGTACAGGGGCCGGGTGAAATGCAGATTTGGGTTGGCCTTAGAGCTTCGGCTTCGGCCACATCAATTTCATCATTTCTACGGATCAGCAGATCCGCTCCTAATTCGCCAAAATATTGTACAAGGTTATAGGTAAAAGAATCGTAATTATCGATAACAAGAATCATTTCGGTATATTTCTAGCAATTTCCAAGGCGCGAAGAGGCGCCATCGCTTTGTTAATTGTCTCGTGGTATTCCCCTTCCGGAGTAGAATCGGCGACCACCCCGCCCCCAGCCTGGATATAAGCCTTCCCATTTTTAAGAAGTATTGTCCGGAGGGTGATACAGGAGTCTAAATCGCCATTATAGCCAAAATATCCCACCGCGCCCGCATAAGTACAACGTTTACTTGTTTCTAATTCGTTGATAATCTGCATAGCCCGCACTTTTGGCGAACCGGAAACTGTCCCTGCTGGGAATGTGGCGCGCATTACATCGAAGGCAGAGCTTCCTTCCTTTAGTGTCCCTGTCACATGCGAGGCAAGGTGTATGACATGGCTGTAGCGCTCGATGGTCATGAAATCGCTGACGTCGACAGAACCAAATGTCGAAATCCGCCCAACGTCGTTGCGCGCCAAATCGACTAACATTAAATGCTCGGCTCGCTCCTTGGCATCGGCGAGGAGATCTGCTTCCAGAGCGGTTTCTTCATCTTTATTTTGTCCCCGTCGACGGGTGCCGGCAATTGGCCGAATTTCAACTTTTTTCCCTGTAACACGTACGTGGACTTCCGGAGAACTCCCTACCAAAGAAAATCCTTCCGGAAATTGCAAACAATACATGTATGGCGAAGGATTCACGAATCTGAGGACACGATATAAATCCAAAGGATCACCCTCAAAATCCGAAATAAACCTTTGTGAGAGGACCACTTGAAAGATGTCTCCAGCACGAATATATTCCTTCGCCTGTTCTACCATTTCGTAATAACGTTCTCGACTGGTGTTCGATTTTGGAGTTATCGATAGGTGCGCCGCGGCGGGACACAACGGCGACAGTTGTGTCGGAAGGGAAAGCTTTTCTACAACAGAATGAATTCTCTCCGCAGCCAAATCATACGCTTGTTCGCCTTTGTCCGTGAAAACACTGGCAATGATCCTCAGCTTGCGAGCACGATGGTCAAAGACGAGGACTACCGCCGGCACTAGAAAAAACATATCCGGCACTCCCAGCTCGTCTTGCGATGGAGCCGAAATCGAAGGCTCAAACCAGCGTACGCAGTCGTATCCAAGATATCCTATAGCTCCGCCCCAAAATGGCGCGAGATTTTTTCTTTGGGGGGAAGGATATTGTTTGATGAACTTTTCGACTTCGCCCAGTGGGTCTTTAACACCTTGTAAAGTAGTAACTTTACCATTTACAACTACTTGCACATCATTCCCCTTCGCAGAAATTGTGGCATGAGCTCCAAGAGCAAGGAGGGAATAACGGCCCATTAAGTCATGCTTCTCTGCCGATTCCAGAAGCAAAAGAATTTCCTCCCCGGCAAGTTTTCGATAAGCTGATATGGGCGTTTCAAAATCCGCCACAAATTCCACCCATAGGGGCGCGACCGTTAGTTTTGAGGCATTTGCGAAAAACTCCTTCTTATCCGGGAATAATGTCAACATGTCAATTGGTTTAATAATTAAAAAACAGCGTTTGATGCCGAACTCTCATCGGGATTCAGTTTATCTCAAATGCGAAATAACAAAAGCCCTGATCGCTCCAATTTACTCATTGGCGCCCACTCAAATCAAATTTCGCATACAATGGACTATCACCTATTGAGTTAATTTCAAAAATTGAACTCAATCCCGGCTGAGTCGCATCGGCACAGATCTGAGTGCATCCCCAACTGCATCGTCCGACAAAGCCAAACCTCAAAATGAAGGCGAATCTTGCTGTGGCAGTTATTTCCTTTGGTGTTCACACTCGGCCTTTGCCAGTTTATCCCTCACCTTGCCGTCACTTTTAGCGAAACCCATGTAATGATCACAAATTTGGATGGTATTTTCTTCAGGGGCGGCGCAAAAGCGAGGCCATATCCATGATATGGACTTAATTTTCAACAATGGCTGAGCGAAAAAGATCCACAAAGTTGCTATTATTTTATAGGGGTTTCGCTATAGCAGTTCTCAGCTATTTGCACATTCAAGCGAGACTTTAGCGCCAGAGGTTGGTCGCTGCGAGGTCCAAAATCTCCGTTCCTCGCCCACTAAATACCGCTTTCAGCATATAGAGGGTAAATCCCTTTGCTTGCGCAAGCTCAATTTTGGGAGGCAACGAAAGCTCAAGTCGGTTGACGACGACATCCAACAGGACCGGCCCATTATGAAGAAATGCCGATCGAATTGTATCAGAAAGCATTTCGGGGTCTTCGACCCGGATTCCACGGATGCCGATGGCTTCCGCCATTTTAGCAAAATTAGGGTTTTCTAATGCGGTTCCGTAATCCAAAAGACCTGCGGCTTTCATTTCCAGTTCCACAAAACCGAGTGAGCTGTTATTAAAGACGATTATTTTTAAGGGCAGTTTGTGTTGATACACGCTCAGGATATCGCCCATCAGCATTGTGAATCCACCATCACCACAGAGCGCAATAACTTGCCTGGAAGGACAAGCCACTTGCGCTCCAATCGCTTGAGGCAAAGCGTTCGCCATGGAACCATGATTAAACGAACCCAAGAGTCTACGCCGTCCGTTCATTTTTAAATAGCGAGCCGCCCACATTGTGGGCGAGCCCACGTCCACAGTCAGAATGGCGTCTTCGGCGGCAAGCTCACTAATAATGCGCATTAGATACTGAGGATGCATCGGCTTTCGGGTTCCAGTTGCAAGAGCATCCAAACTTTTTCGATTATCTGCGTAATGACGCAGCGCTTTATCGAGGTGAGTGCTGTCCGACTTTTTGTTTAATAGCGGCAAAAGCGCCATGAGTGTATCACGCACATTTCCAACCAGACCAAGGTCCAATCGGGTTCTCCGCCCTAAATTCTCAGCTCGCAGATCAATTTGTGCAATTGATGCCTTGGGAGGATAAAATTGTTGATAGGGAAAATCAGTCCCCAGCATGAGCAGGGTGTCGCAATCCATGATTGCATAATACCCGGAGGAAAAACCCAGAAGTCCCGTCATGCCTGCATCATAGGGATTGTCGTATTCAAGAAATTCTTTGCCTCGCAAAGCATGGACGATCGGGGCCTTTAAGGCTTCGGCTGTGGCCATCAATTCGCTATGGGCTTCTGCGCAGCCGGCACCTCCAAGAATGGTGACATTTTTTGCCCGATTGAGAAGATCCGCTAATCTATGCAAATCGACTTCCGCAGGACATAAAACTGATCGTGATGTGCTAATACTGGGAGCGCGTCGCGGTTCTTCAGCGGCCACGGGTTGGAGCGCAATATCACCGGAAAGTGAAATGACGGAAACGCCTCGCAGACTCACCGCAGTTTGAATAGCAAGCTCCAGAACTCGAGGAGCTTGGAGAACGTTTGTGATCGCCGTACAATAATGACTGCAATCTTTGAATAAAATCTCCGGCTGTGTTTCTTGGAAATAATTGCTTCCCAGTTCGGGGCTTGGAATCTGCGCTGCGATTGCAAGTACGGGCACTCTACTGCGGTGACAGTCATAAAGGCCGTTAATCAAGTGCATGTTGCCGGGACCGCAGCTTCCAGCACATACGGCTAGGGAATTTGTGAGATGAGCTTCAGCTCCGGCGGCAAATGCGGCAACTTCCTCGTGTCGTACCGCAATCCATTTTATATCATTTTGCTTTCTTAATGCTTCAGTAAAGGCATTGAGCGAATCTCCCACAATTCCATAAACATGTTTGACACCGGCAACGATCAGGCTTTTGACCAATAATTCGGCAACGTTCATATACAAGGAAAATCGTCTCTCGCCTATTGAATGGATTGCATGAGTGCGCTCTTTGAGTAGGAAAATAATATTCGACAGTCCATCTTTTGGCGAAGAGCCTTCTGATTTTATAGAGCCCCGGAGCCCCCTGGCTGCCCCGCATGGACTCGAACCATGAATAACGCCTCCAAAGGGCGCTGTGTTACCATTACACCACAGGGCAAGAGAGGACTGTGAAAGTAACCCATTCAGCTGGCCAGGGCAAATGCTTTATGTCTTTTTAAAAAAATAGAGTCATTATAAAACCAGACCGGCACGCCTATAACCGTAAAAGGAAAAACCATATAGGATTGCTTTGTTGAGCAACTCTCTACGACTTTATGAACAATAAATTCCGGAATCGGCTTTTAGCCCTAGCCTGCCTGTTTCTCTTTCTCGGCGGGGGAGTGGCTCTTTACTATTTTAACTGGTTCATTCAAAAGCCCTTTTCAATTATTCTGTTTATTGCCGATGGTTTGACTTCCAGTACGCTGACCGCCTCTCGTCTTTACGAAGGCGGTGCCGATCATCGGCTTGTTCTGGAGTCTTTGCCTCATTTGGCCCTTCTTTCGACATATGCAAATGACTACGCTGTCCCGGATGATGCTTCCGCTGCAACTGCATTAGCAACAGGACAGAAAGTCAATCGGTTAACACTGGCAATGGATGGAAAGGGCTCTCCTTTACCTTCGTTGGCAGATCTCGCTCGCGCACAAGGAAGAAGTGTCGGGCTGATTACGAATTCTTCTCTCACCTCACCGGGACTCGCTGCTTTTTTTGCAAAAACGTCCTCCTCATTGGATGTCGCATCTGTTTCCGCGCAGCTTGCGGATGGAGCGATTGCGGATATTTTCCTCGGTGGCGGTGGCGGTGATTTTTTTCCAGCTGACTCACATGGAGGGCGGCGCAGGGACGGACGGAACCTTTTTCAGGAGATGCGCCAGAAAGGATACACTCTTGTGCGAACACGCGCCGAATTGAATGAAATCCCTCTCTGGCACAGACCAAAAATTTTCGGTGTCTTTGCCTTGGATCAGATGGCTTTCTCTGATGAAATTCAAGCTGGCGCCAATCAACCCACCTTGGCGGAAATGGTGCGCCAAGCCATCCAACTTCTTCAATATAACCGCAAAGGCTACCTGCTTGTTGTCGATGCTAGTTTAATAGATGCTGCGGCATACCGCAATGAAGGGGAGCGCGTGCTTCGTTGCATGGGAGATCTCGACAAAGCTGTTGCAACCGCGCTTCAATACGCCGGCAATACGGCTCTTATCATTGTAACGGGCAAGCAGTCGGTCGGCGGCTTACGTCTCAATGGATATCCCTTCAGACGGGACAAGGGGGTCTCGTTAATCAGTACTAATACACAAGGAGTCCCCTCACTCACCTGGTCCACCGGCCCAGGAAAAACAGACGGACCCGCCGCATGGCCAACCAGCGCGGCTCTCGGCATAGCCGAGGATATTCTTGTGCTAGGGGGCGGACCAGGTTCGGAAAGGCTCACCGGCATGGAAGATAATACCCTAATTTTTAAAATATTAGAGTCGGCTCTGTAGAATCTCTTCCAACTGAGAGCATTTATTAACTACCTAGTCGTCCCTGAAAAAGGCTAAAGAGCAAGCAAATAAGCTGGAGAAAGCAGGAAGAAGAGGTAGGATTTTCGACCAGAAAAGGCGGTAGAGCCCCAAAAAACTGGT